>JAUICR010000161.1 GCA_030427785.1 Bacteroidia bacterium
CCCTTACACCTTCGAAATGCCCCTACCAAGCTGATGAAAGAACTCGGCTCTGGCACCAACTATCAATATGCTCATGACCACCCCGGCAATTTTAAAGAACAAGAATATATGCCCAAAGAAATAAAGGCTACCACTGTATATTCACCAGGAAACAACCCCAAGGAAAATACGCTAAAAGACTGGCTAAAAAAGTTATGGAAGAAGTACGATTATTAAAATACTTCTCTTATTCCTTCGTTTCCTAATTCGTCTAATAGATTACTTGAAACCCTTTTACATTTGCATCATAAAATGAAAATTATGCTAAAACAAACTTCTCTTTTCCTCTCTTTGTTTTTCACAACTATTCTTGGTGCTCAAACTCAGGAAGATTTTGATAAGTACGGAAAGATATTATTAGATCAGATGACTGATTACGAGCATACACAACAGGTGGATTTTATTAGAATCAGAGAGTATCATGAAATAGTAGAGCGTCAGGATCTTAGCCCCAACCAACGCAGCGCCATGAAGCATCAGGTAAATTCAACCTATAATGACCTTTACACATCCTTTCAGCAATCTATGCTAGAAATAGCCGAAAACTACAGACTGGACTTGGCGGAAGGCGCCACATTTGAATACGACCAAACACGTCATGAGCCTTTGGAAGGATCAAAAGACACCTATGCTGTAGTGACATCTTTTATGTATAGAAATAAAAAAGTGCAAACTATGGTGAGCTTTATTTATGATGTAGCTTGGTTAGATGCCGAGCGTGGGTTTGTAATAATAAGCCCCGTAAAAGAAGACTTTTAACTATTTCGGTTAGAAAGCATTGGCACAAATCTAAAGCTGCCATAATTCTCTACATGTACCTCGCCTTTTTCATCCTTGGTTACCAACTTCATTTCTTGGGTACCTGAACCCACAGGAATTACCATCCTACCATTAAGAGCAAGTTGTTCAACTAATTTTTCTGGAATTCTGGGGGCACCTGCGGTTACTATTATTTTTTCGAAGGGACCATAGGTAGGCAGTCCGGCAAAACCATCGCCATACTTCATAATAAAATTATTGCCTAGTTTCTTCATCAGCATTTTGGTTTGATCAAAAAGCTCTTTTTGCCTCTCGATACTGTATACTTTCACACCCATTTGATGCAAAACTGAAGCTTGGTATCCACTGCCAGTACCTATTTCCAGCACCTTATCAGTAGGTTTTAACTGTAAGAGTTCTGTTTGAAAGGCCACGGTATACGGTTGAGAAATTGTTTGGTCTGCCGCTATTGGGAAAGCCTTGTCCTGATAGGCATACGCTTCAAAAGAAGAATCTAAGAACAAGTGCCTTGGCACAATGCTTATGGCCTTCAGCACTTTAGTATCTCTTATTCCTTTAGCTATCAACTCTTTTACAAGTTGGTTTCGCTGTCCTTTATGTCTTGGTAAATCTTGTTTCATGGTGAGCGCAAAATACGTGATAAAGCACATGAAGTCAGAAGACAACATTGGTACTTAATTAACAAAAATCTGTGAATAGCGTTCAACTTTGATACTTGCTAAGGCTTTCAAATGCCCTACATTTGCGCAAAATTTTCAAAATGCTTAAAGTTGGTGTATTAGGTGCTGGGCACTTAGGTAAGATTCATATAAGATGTCTTGCTGGATTAGCGGATGATTATCAAATAATAGGCTTTTATGACGCCAATACCGAAACAGCAGAAGCCGTAAGTAAGGAGTTTGGGATTCCGGCATTTTCTACTATTGATGAACTGATAAGCGCTGCAGATGTGGTAGATATTGTAACTCCTACCCTTAATCACTATGAGTGCGCTACTAAAGCTCTTAAAAATTGCAAGCATATTTTCATAGAAAAACCCATCACTGAAACTCCAGATCAGGCCAAGCAATTAATAAAACTTACTGAGGAAGCCGGAGTACAAGCTCAAGTTGGACATGTAGAAAGGTTTAATCCCGCCTATTTAGCCGTTAAGGATTATGTAAAAAATCCTATGTTTATTGAGACTCATCGCTTAGCAGAATTTAATCCACGAGGAACTGATGTGCCAGTAGTATTGGATTTGATGATTCATGATATAGACATAGTGTTGAGTATGGTAAACTCTAACATAAAGAAAATAAATGCAAGTGGTGTGGCTGTACTTAGCGACACACCTGATATTGCAAACGTGCGAATAGAATTTGATAACGGCTGTGTAGCCAACCTTACGGCCAGTAGAATTTCATTGAAGAATATGCGTAAAACGCGCATTTTTCAAAGAGACGCCTATGTTACAGTAGATTTTCTTGAAAAAACCAGTGAAGTAGTGCGCATGCGAGATGTTGAAAACGATGATGACCCCTTTGCTATGATAGTGGACCTTGGAAATGGAAAGAAAAAGCAAATCTATTTTGAACAACCAGACGCACTAAAAACCAATGCAATACAAGAAGAGTTAAGAAGTTTTGCCGGGGCTATCAATAAAAAGCATCAGGTGAGCGTTACCCTTGAAGATGGATACCGTGCCCTGGATGTGGCGCATCAAATCCTGGAAAAGATAAATCTTAATCTCAACGTGATTGCCTGAAATATGGCCAAAAAATATTCTTTAGCGGCTATTGTCGTTTGTTTTCTATTTCTGTTTTCTGCTTGTTCTAAAGACAAAAAAGCAGCAAAGCCATTATATCTAAATGTTTCTGAAATATTAGTAGAAACTGATTATGCTTCTCAGGGCACATCCAATAGTCTTATCACTACGGCTTGGGTGGTTTTAAATGGTGATATCCTAGGTGCATTCGAGCTACCCCTTACCATCCCCATGATAGTAAAAGAAGGAGCAAATAACCTCAAGGTTTACCCCGGTATTAATTTAAACGGGGTAAGCTCTACAAGAGCCATATACGATGGATATAGCACCATAGACACGGTAATATATTATACAGAAAGTGCTGGAGATGCTGATACTACACAATTATTGGCAGGCACTAGGACCACCAAATACAATCAGTTTTTTGACATTAATATCATCGAAAACTTTGATGGCTCGGGGCTAAACTTGGAAAAGACCTCGAGAAGCGACACAAATGCTCAAAAAACCAGCGATAGCACAGAAATTTTTATCAATTGGCAAAAGCCAAGTGAAAACAATGGCAAAGCTGGTGTACTGTATACTACTGTTAAAGACAACATTGCAGAGGTTACCACCACAGGGTCTTTACAATTACCCATAGGTGGAGTAAATGTGTATTTGGAACTCAATTATAAATGCACCATTCCCTTTACTATAGGTGTAATATCCGAAATGCCAAATGGACAAAACATACAAGAGCCTACTGTGGTAATATCTCCTAAATCTGAGTGGAACAAAATATACATCAATTTGGTAAGCGAGATTAGCGGCAACACTGGTGTTAGTGGCTATAAGATATTTTTTTATGCCAAAAACGTTAGTGGTATGGCTACAGGCGAAGTGTATTTAGACAATATTAAGCTCGTGTACTAAGCCTATGAAAAATCACGGCCTACAGCGGTTTAAATATATGTTTTGGGATGTAATAGCCTCATGCTTAAGCTACAGCATATTATTTGTTTATAGGCGCGAATGGCTTGACGTAGAAAGTGCAAAGCTTGAGTTTACCTCAGATTATTTCTCTCAGAGTTACTACCTAGGTCTTATTACCGTTTCAGTGTTTTGGTTATTAGCCTATTTAAGCACCGGCTTTTACCGCGATATATTCAGGAGGTCGAGGCTCAAAGAATTGATTTACACCTTTAATGCCGCCATATTAGGAAGTATTGTAATCTTTTTTGCATTAATACTGGATGATTGGGTTTCTAGTTATACAGATTACTACAAGGGCTTTTTTGTTTATTTCCTTAGTCAATTTCTTATCACGGCATTATTCAGGTTTATTTTAAGTAGCCAAACCGTTAGAAAAATAAGGAAAGGAAAAATCTCTTTCAATACACTGCTTATTGGGAGTAATGAAAACGCGGTAGAGCTCTACTCAGAAATGGGAAACAAAACCCATACAGGTAACAAATTTGTTGGTTTTGCTAGTGTGCACAATAATATCCGGTTTTTGGTAGAGAAAAACCTTGAACATCTTGGTACCCATACCCAACTACCCGATATCATTGAGCGTAATGAAATTGACGAGGTGATAATCGCCATTGAATCATCAGAACACGAAAAACTAGAAAACATAATCAATATTTTGGAGGATACGAACGTTAACGTGAAGATGATTCCCGACACCTACGACATTATTTCTGGAAAAGTAAAGCTGGAATCCATTAGCTCAGCTCCCCTTATTAAGATCAATCACGAATTGATTCCCCTTTGGCAAAAGGTGCTAAAGCGCCTATTTGATATCATTGCCTCCATGATGCTGCTTATTTTGTTTTCGCCTGTTCTGCTGGTTTCTGCCATTATGGTGCGTGCTACAAGTAAAGGCCCAATTTTTTACCGACAAAAAAGACTAGGGCTGCATGGTCGTGAGTTTGAAATGATCAAATTTAGAAGCATGTATGAAGATGCCGAAAAAAATGGGCCTCAGCTAAGTAGTGAAGAAGATACCCGAATAACCACATGGGGTAAGGTTATGCGTAAGTACCGTATTGATGAATTGCCGCAGTTTATCAATGTAATTATTGGAGAAATGTCTATTGTAGGCCCTAGGCCTGAGCGTGCCCATTTTATTAATCTTATAAAAGAAAAAGCTCCTCATTACAAGCACCTTCAGCGCGTAAAGCCCGGAATCACCTCATGGGGTATGGTAAAGTACGGATATGCCGAAAACGTTGATGAAATGGTTCAACGTCTTAAATATGATATCATATACATTGAGAATATGAACCTTTTTAATGATCTTAAAATCTTAATCTATACGGTTTTGATTGTACTACAAGGAAGAGGAAAATAGTGGATCTTGAGCAGTTTAGGCGTGAAGCCAAAGAAAACTTTGCGGAGAACAAAAGGTTCTTTAAAAAACTAAAATCCGTCAATCCCAAAAAATTAGATCAAGCCTTTCATGATGCTCATGATGAAGCATTTGACTGTATCAACTGCCTAGAATGTGGCAATTGCTGTAAAACCACCGGACCACTTTTCACCACCAAAGATATAGATAGACTGGCCAAGCATTTTGGTATGAAAGCAGGCGATTTTATGGACCAATATCTCCGAACCGATGAAGATGGAGATTATGTTTTGCAAACAGTTCCTTGCCCCTTTCTTGGTGATGACAATTACTGCAGCGTATACGAAAGTCGACCAAAAGCCTGCCGCGAATATCCGCACACCGATAGAAACAAGATGCATCAAATACTGGAACTTACACGAAAGAATGTAGAGGTTTGTCCTGCTGTGCATCACATCACAGAAACTTTGAAAAAGAAGATTTGAATTTTACCATTCAAAACAATTGCTGAGCACTTTAAACCTACGCCCAATTCACGGTTTTTTGCTCTTAGCCTCACTCACCCTGTGCGCTACAAAATCCGTATAATTGCAAAAAATAATAAACACGATTATCATGAAAAAAATATTGTTAGTAGCTGGGGTTTTAGCAGCTCTTTTACCTCTTAATGCACAGGATTTACCTATGCCTAGTCCTACGGCTACCTTATCTCAACGTATCGGCCTTACTGACTTTACCGTAGTGTATAGCAGACCAGGCGTAAAGGATCGTGCTATTTTTGGTGAATTAGTTCCTTATGGTAAAATGTGGCGTACGGGTGCCAATATGAATACCACAGTAGAATTTTCTACCGATGTAACTATAGGTGGAATCAAAGTTCCTGCAGGTAAGTATTCTTTTTTTACCATTCCTGATGAGCACAGCTGGGAAATTATCTTGAATTCAAAAACTGACCACAGTGGTACATCAGGGTATGATAAAGCTAATGATGTAGCTAGGTTTAGCGTAAAACCGAACTATGAGCACTTTATGGAAACTTTTACTATTGAGTTTAATTCAATAATAAATGGAACCGCAAATATGGTTTTAAGCTGGGATAAAACTCACGTATTAATTCCTGTAAAAGTAGACGTAATTGCCCAAGCAGAAATAAACATTGAAAACGCAATTGCCAACGCAAGTGAAGAAGACAAGTGGAGAGTATATAGAAACTCAGCCAACTACTACATGCAGAATAGAATTGAATTAGACCAGGCATTGGAATACATGAATTTGTCTATTGCTGCTAATAACAAGTCTTGGTATAGCTACTGGCTTTTAGCTGAAATTCAAGCTGAAAAAGGCGATAAAAAATCGGCTGTAAAATCAGCAAAGACTGCACTAAAAATGGGTACTGAACAAGCTGAAGAAAAAGGCGAAGAGTTTGGCTATGCTAAACTTATCAATGAGGATATTGAAATGTGGAAAGCAAAATAAGCAATCCCAAAAATAAACTCACCGCTTACAAGTGAGATAAAAAAACCCCGATTAGGAAAGTCTTAATCGGGGTTTTGTTATTTTAAGGAGCTAATCTTGTTATTACCCAATCATCATTTTGCATTTTGTACAAAAGTCTATCGTGAAGGCGGCTTGCCCTACCCTGCCAAAATTCTACTTTAGTGGGTTCTACACGATAACCACCCCAATGCATAGGACGCTCTAAGGCTTCACCCAGTGTGCCTTCATACTCTTTTACTTTTTTCTCCAATACTTCTCTCGATTGTATTTCCTCACTTTGCGGAGATGCCCATGCCGCTATCCTGCTACCTACCGGTCTTTGTACAAAATACTCGTCCGACTCTTTTGCCTCTAATTTTACAGCTATTCCGTCTATTCGTACTTGCCTTTCTAATTCGGGCCAAAAAAACAATAGACTCACTTTATTGTTTTGCCCCATGTCTTTTCCTTTGTGGCTATTATAATTTGTATAAAACTCAAAACCCTTCTCGGTATACGTCTTGAGCAGTACTATCCTCGAAGAAGGTTGTTGTTCTTCGTTTACAGTACTCAATACCATGGCATTAAAATCCGAAGGATTAATCACCTTATAATCCTTAAACCAATTTTCAAATTGGGCAATTGGATGTTTTTCTACTTGCTTTTCATCCAAAGTTTGCTTTGTGTAATCTACCCGTACATTCTGAAGATCTTTACTCATTTTATGTTATAGTTTTGATTGCTTATGTAATGTCAAGCAATTATATTAGACCTAAACTTTTACGATGTCAAATGTCCTTCAAAATCCTGAGATAGGAAGCCTTTTAGTAGCAGAACCTTTTCTTGGAGATTCAAATTTCGATAGAACCGTAATATTACTTACCAGTCATAATGATGAGGGCTCAGTAGGTTTTGTATTAAATAAATCTCTTGAATTATCTCTTAACGAAATAGCGGTTGATTTTCCAAAATTAGATACAGACATCTATCATGGAGGGCCTGTACAAGAGGACAACTTGTATTTTATACACAACAAAGGATCGCTAATACCCGGAAGTATTCCTATCACAGGAGATTTGTTTTGGGGAGGCGATTTGGAGCCCCTAAAAGAGCTTATCAGTACGGGCTTGATTTTGCCCGAAAACATTAGATTTTATTTGGGTTATAGCGGCTGGGGTGCAGGTCAGCTCCAGCATGAAATTGAAGAAAAATCTTGGCTCGTATTGGATTTTAATCAGATTGACCTTTTTAAAGATTCGCATGAAGACATGTGGCCAAAAGTTTTAAAAGCAGTAGGTGGCACTTATCCACTATGGGCCAACAGCCCGGCCGACCCAAATTTAAATTGAGAGCTCGTAGCCCAATACTGCTTTGATATTAAGCCTTGAAATCAAATTCTGTGACAATTCGTTGGTGTATATTTTTTTGCGGTAAGTATGCACCCAGCGTACACCGCTAATGGCATTGGTTAAAAACACCTCCTCAGCTACTTGTAGTTCAAATGGCGACAAACTTTGTTCTACCACTTCAATATTCATTTCATTAAGTACCTTAATTACATTCTTGCGCATAATACCCTTTACACAGCCATCGCTAACGGGCGGGGTAAATATCTGATCTCCTTTTACTACAAACACATTTGAGCTACTGGATTCTGCCAGCATCTTATCATCATTTAGTATAAAGCATTCGTCCAGCTCATTTTCCTTCTTGTAAATAGATGCTAATATATAAATCTGACTATTGCTACTTTTAATAGTAGAAAGCAATCCCTTGCTCTTATAATAGTCTCGAAACAAATCTACCTTCAGCCCTTTCTCATTCAATATATACTGTGCATCATCAAGTTTGCTCACCGTTATCAAATAATCTATCTCGTTTGTAGCCGGAGTATAAAGCCCTCCATTCTTTCTGTAAACCAATATTTTGATACGAGCAGCTCCTTTCTCTAGTTCAGCAGCCATAAGGGTATCTCTTATTTGTTGCTCTAAGTATTCGGGAGAAAAGGTACTTGGAATCTGCATCCGCAAAATTCGCATAGAAGCCATCAATCTAAAGTAATGATCCTCCCAGAAGTTGATTCTATTATTTGCAAAACGGATACTTTCAAACACGCCATCTCCATAATTC
>JAUICR010000162.1 GCA_030427785.1 Bacteroidia bacterium
CTAGCTTAAACTGAAGATGGCCCTCTGTCCAGGTAGGAATCTGTTCTTTTTCAACATGAAAAAACTCTGGCTCCATTTGCTCTTTTTCTTTTGGCAATGCCACCCATATTTGTAATCCGTGCATATACAATTCCGAATCGCGCAAATATTCAGGTGTGCGTTCAGAATGTACAATGCCTTTTCCGGACGTCATCCAGTTTACAGCACCGGGTTTTATTTCTATTTCATTGCCCAGAGTATCGCGGTGCATAATGCTTCCCTCAAACAGGAATGTGAGGGTAGATAGGCCAATATGCGGATGCGGCAGTACATCAAAATTTTCACGTTCGTTTAATTTTACAGGCCCCATGTGGTCTATATAAATAAAGGGCCCCACCATGCGCTTTTGGCGGAACGGCAACAAACGGCCTACCATAAATTTACCAATGCTGGCGGCTCTTTCTTCTATAATCAGTTTGATGTTTGACATGCTTAATATTAATTTGATGGAATTTCCAAGAAGTTAATGGTTCGGAGCTAAAGCTCTTCTTTTTTCCAAATTACAGGTAATCGCCAGTCGTATTTTACAGATAATAACCTAAAAATAACGATAGTACTAAGGCAGATGATTTCGATAGGTAGTTTGGGTAACTCCAGCTTTAATAATAGAAAAAAAATAACACCTCCTGCAATACAGGTAGTTGCATATATTTCTTTTTCGAAAATAAGGGGGATGCTGTTTAACGAAATGTCTCTAATAACGCCACCAAAACAGGCACTAATGGTACCCAGGGTAACACATATAATTGGGTGGAGGTCTAGCGCAATTCCGGTTTGGATACCGTACACTGTAAAAAACCCCAGGCCGATAGAATCAAATAGCAATAGAATTTTGTGGTAGTTTTTTATCACCCTTGTAAATGATAAGGCTGCTATAGTGCTGAGCAGTACAATCAAGCCCGAGCTCAAATTTAGCATCCAGCTCACAGGCACGTTACCTATCAGTACGTCACGCAAGGTTCCTCCGCCAAGTGCGGTGACAAATGCAATGATGAAAATCCCAAAAATATCAAGCCTTTTTTCCATAGCGGCAAATGCCCCGGCAATACTAAAGGCTGCAGTACCCGCTATGTCAATTATTCTGAGCGATTCCATTTTACTCAATTTCTTAGGCCCAATATAGACGAAAAAAATCGCCAATAGAGGATAGACTAATAAAAACAAGCCCCCATAATATACTTAGTTATTATGAGGGCTTAATATAGTGGTCAGCTTAACAATTGACCTTGACCTAATAAAATGAGCTTATCTCTTGTTCAATTTTGCAATTAATTTAGCCGAACCGGTATCTGCGTAAATACCATAGGCGTTTACCAATAGCCCTTTTAAATCGTCTTGCTTAGATGAAATGGCGTATAAAATACTCTCATTATCCACATCCGACATTTCCTGAAAACGATAAACTTTATCTATCTCAAAATCCTCAGGATGTAATTGAGATTTGTTTTCAGCGCACTCTATACATTCTCCTTTTATGTTGAAGTTAAACGTATAGCCTTGTTTTGTAAGATCGTTTATGGCTTCTGATAAGGTGTTGTATTTTCCCATGGCACTTGCTATTTTAAATTATTGAATATCCATTTATCTAATGAAATCTTTCCTGCTCCAGCAAGGGAAATTACCAAATAAATAGTGGAATAAAGAAGGGGTAGCTCTTGTTTTCCAAAACCATCATTTGCATGAATTACAAAAGCCGCTACCAGCATAGTAATAAGCAATGGAATTGCCGCAAAACGAGTTCCTAATCCCAATATTAAAAGTATAGAACACAATACTTCAGAAAAAACAGTAAGTGCCAAAGATGCTGTTGCGCCTACTCCTATAGGGTCAGGAAACTGTATGGGTTCGTTTCCAAAGAGGGTTGAAAACTTCCCAATGCCATGTGTTAGCATCAATATTCCTCCTGATACACGGAGAATCAAAAGTACCAGGTCAATATTCTTAGGGTAATTACCAGGGTTTAAGATGTTTTTTATCATAGGTGCTTTGTTATTTTACTGTCCAAATAGATCCGTTTTTTGTTGTCATTTTTTCCAATTTCCCTTCCTTAGTCAGTGCGTTCAATACATTTTCACTTTCTACTCGTGGAGTTCCTGATAGCTCGGAAAATTCCTTGGCGGTAAGCGTAGGGTACAGTGCAAAAAGTGCTTCCCAGGTTTTGCTGTATTCGCTTTTACGCGCATTTGGGTTTAGTTTCAGCACGGCCATTTCGTAAAATGCGTACGGCCTTGCACCATATACCATTTCCTTATTTCCTGCTTCATCCATAAAGAACATCGTAGGAAACCCTCTTACACCTAATTCTCTTCCCAATTTCAAATCTTCTTCAAATAAGGCTTTTGCCTTGCCTTGATAGTCAATTTTAAATTGCTCAACATTCAAACCTACAGTTTTGGCGGCAACTTCCATATGTTCCCATTTGGCAATATTTTTCTTTTGCAGAAAAACCATTTCTCTAATTTCTCTCATAAAGAGCATTGCTTTTTCATTGTCTTGCATTTGCGCTGCTTTAAAGGCAATAGAAGGAGGGTAGGAGGATGCTAGTGGGTCTTCTAACCAAAGGTCACCATCAATAGGCATATCGTAATGTAGGCTCACCTCATCCCAGTGAGAAGCTACGTCTGATGGCTTACTAATGCCGCCACTATTGTAATTCCAATCGGGTAAAAGTCCACCCATTCTATATTCTATTTCCAGAGCATCGCCATACTCCAATTTAAGTTTGCGTAATTGCGGCTCTATACCCCAGCACGAAGAACAAATAGGATCGGTGTAATAAATTACCCGAACGGTTTTTTCATTTGCCTTTACTGTGCCTTGTGAGCTTGCCGTTGCAGTCCCTTCAGATGTTTCACACATTCCGGTTTCAATATCACATAAAAGTGGATTTGTTTGTGCTGTTTCGGTATTCATATTTTTTGTTTTTGATTGCCCTTGGCAAGCGGTAATGCTCAACAAGGAAATTAATAATACTGTCAAATTGCTTTTAATAGTCATACGGCTATCCCTTTACCTCCTCTGAAGTTGCAAACTCCTCCATTCGAGTTATTAATTCGTTTTCAACGGTGTATATCTGAACCCATTTTTGCTTGAGCTCTCTCCCTGATCTTATTACCTTTTGATGTTCTTGGCCTAATACCACCACCATTTTTCCTTCTACAATGTATTGCTGTGGCTCAAAATTGATAATCTCAGTATTGTTCAAAATATTTTTCATAAAGGCTCTTACACCTTCTTTTTTTTCAAATACGCCTGAAGGAATAATTTGTGTACCATGATACACCCATACAGTGTCTTCAGAAACGGTTGCAACAAAACCTTCTACATCGCCACTAGAAAAAGCGGAGAACATTTTTTCGACTACTATTTTTGCTGAATTCTTCATACCTGTACATTTTAGTTTTTATTACTTGAGCAAACATAGGCTTTACTAAGTGTATATTTGGCATGCATTTCCTTTTGGGAAGTGCTTTCCTCTAGGAAACTATTAGCCAAGAAATTTATCAATTAGAGCATCGTTTTTTTAAAAAATTAAAACCCAATGAAAAAGAAGGCCGTAGTAAACGATACACAGGTTTGCCAAATTAGAATGCAAGCCATAAGTGATACCATGAGTATATTATCCGGCAAATGGAAGTTCCATATTATTGGTACACTAATAGAAGGTAGCAAGCTGGGGTTTATGGATTTGCTGCGAGAGGTAGACGGTATAGGAACCAAAATGCTTTCTAAAGAGCTTCAGGATTTGGAAATGAATCACCTAATAAGTAGAACTGTGATGGACACAAAGCCAATTACCGTACAATACTCCATTACCAAATATGGCGAAACTTTAGCACCCATTATAGACGAAATGGCCAAGTGGGGGGTAGCCTATAGGCAATCGGTGTACAAACTGTAGAGTGAGGTATAAGCCACTTGAAGGGTGTTGCAGCTTAGCCCGCCTTTACAAATGATTGCACGGCCTGCTCAAGCTCAGTATAGTTGTGATGGCCTTCTAGTGTCACAGTTTTTCCTCCAGGTTTTTCTATCACTAAAGTTGGAAAACCCATTACACCATAATTTTCAGCTCGTATTAGATCTTCTTCAAAAAGTAAACGTGCAGTGTGAGGCATATCTAATTTTAATTGATCAGAATCGAGCTCACATTCTTCAGCTGCCTGCCTTATAATTTCCCAGCGGCTAATATTTAGGTTATCCACAAATATCATGTGTTGTACCCGTTGGTAAAATAGCAGAGCTTTTGAGCGGCTTTGTAGTTGTGCGGCTTTGTAGGCAATAGCCGGAGGAAAAGAGGAGTGAGGAGGATCTTTTAACCAAACAGTACCGTCTACTAGTGTTCCGTACTTTTTTCCAACACTCATCCATCGGGTAGCCATATCTTCAAAAGTGCTAATGCCTCCATTTCGGTAAATATCCCAATGAGGAATAAGCCCGCCCATTATTAGTTCGAACTGGATGTTGTAATTTTCATTTTGTACAAGTTGCTGAATAGCAGGCGCCATAGTATAACTTGTAACACACAATGGGTCGGTAAAATACAAGAGATGTGTAGTCTTATCTACAGTTGTACCAGGAGTTTGACTATGATTGTTGCTGTTAAGTTTCGAACCATTGGAACTGCCTCTTGTGGTTTGTAGTAAATTCTTTTCTTCACTCATTCGCATTTCACCTGATTTAATTTTTTGAGAAATAAGCCACCCCAAGCATTACACTAGGGGTGGCCCCCTTATTCAACTATTTGTGTTAACCTAAACATACACGAATAGTTTTCTCAAACCAGTTAACTGGTTACTTCATTTTCGGTATACACCTTTTTTATTGTTATCGTTTTTTCTCCAGCCGGAAAACTCCATTGCACCTCATCGCCTACGGCATAACCAATAAGGGCTGAGCCCATAGGAGTAAGAATGGATAATTTCTTTTGCTTTGGGTCACTCTCCTTGGGCAAAACCAATTGGTAACCAGCCATTAACCCGAATGGGGTATCTACATCTACAAAGCTTCCAAGGCGAACCAAGTCAGCAGGCATGTCTTCATCAGGCATTACCTTGGCCTGAGTAAGTTCGGCTCTTAGCTTGCTATAGCAGCTATCGTGTACAAGGTCTTTTGAGTGCACTTTGCTCATCAATTCTCTGATGATGTCCACTTCACTTTGTGCTACAATTAATTTTTTGTATTTCATGTTATACTAGTTTTAATTGACCAATTACATCTTGCAATACGGACTTCGCATCACCAAAAAGTAATTGACAGTTTTCTTCTCCAAAAAGATTGTTTTCAACTCCCGCATAGCCCGTGCTCATGCCTCGTTTTATCACCACTACTTGCTTGCCTTTGTGAGCCCTGATTATAGGCATGCCATATACAGGGCTATTTTCATCATTTTCGGCTGCCGGGTTCACCACATCATTGGCACCTACTATTAGCACCAGGTCATATTGGTCCATCTCATCATTTACCTCATCCATTTCCTTAAGCAAATCATAACCAATATTGGCTTCGGCCAACAGTACATTCATATGTCCTGGCATACGTCCGGCTACCGGGTGGATGATATAATGAAGTTCAGTGCCTCTGCTTTCTAGTTGCTTTTGCAAATTGGCACAGGCATGTTGTGCTTGGGCTACAGCCATTCCATATCCTGGTACTACAGCCACCTTCTGCGCAAAGGCTAGTTGCATTGCCGTTTCGGAGCTTGTGGTTTCTTTAATGTGAATTTCCTTCACCTCGCCACCTTCTTTTCCTTTGGCAAAGGTTCCTGCCAATACTTTCAGCAAAGACCTATTCATGGCCTTACACATAAGCAGAGTAAGGAGCAAACCAGCAGCACCTACAAATATTCCTCCAGCTATCATTATTTTATTGCTGTATACCAATCCTGCCAAAGCCGTAGCCACCCCGGTAAGCGAGTTGAGCAATGAGATTACTACAGGCATATCTGCACCACCGATAGGCCATACAAATAGCACACCATACAGTAAGGATAAAAATGCCAAAATGTAGATTACAGTGATAAAACTGATAGGAAACAGATTGAAGGCAAAGGATATTAACAATCCAAGAATTAAAACCAAAGAGGTACGCGCTAAGTATATTAGTATGCGACTTCTGTTGTCTTTAAGTTTTCCCGAAAGCTTGTAGTAGGCCACCATACTCCCCGTCAATGACGCAGCACCAATTACAAGACCTCCTGCCAATAGCAACTGAACATTTAAAGCAAGGGTAGAAACTCCTACTTGCTGTCCTTCTATGATTCCTAATAACATGGCACATCCACCTCCCATGGCATTAAAAAGCGATACCAATTGAGGCATTCCCGTCATTTCTACTCTTGATGACATTACTCTACCAATGATAGATCCGATGAGGATAGCTCCTAATATTACCATCAAATTTACAGCTGGTAAATTTTGAGATATTGCCGCATATATGGTAAGCCCTACCGCTAGGGTCATCCCCATGGCGGCTAACAGGTTTCCTTTTTTAGCTTTGATAGGCGAGCTCAAATACTTAAGACCACCTACAAAACTTAGAGTAGCTACTAAGTAGCCTGCTTCTACTATTCCTGTCATCACTTATCTGTTTTTGGTTTTTTTGGTGAAAACATCGAGAGCATTCGGCCGGTTACAAAAAAGCCTCCCGCTATATTCAAAGTTCCTAGCAATACTGCCAGCCCGCCTAGGGTAAGGCTCAAATAATCGGTAGGGTCTACCTTTATCATTATTATTACAGCCCCTACCAGAATAACTCCACTTATGGCATTGGCTCCACTCATTAGCGGAGTATGCAGGATGGCCGGTACGTTAGATATTACTTCTATTCCTAAAAAAAGACAGAGGATTACAAAATAGATTGTATCCAGGTTTTCGTTAATTAATTCCATATTAGTTTAATTTTTAAGCAAAGCAGGGTGAACCACTTGACCATTTTCTATCACTTTACAACCCTTCATAATGGGGTCTGAGTCGGTATCACCGTTTAATCCCATCATGTGTTTGTAAAATGATAAATAGTTATTAGATAGCATCCTTGTGCTTGCAAAAGGCATTTGATTAGATAAATACGAGCTACCAACGATTTTCACCCCCTGATGATCAATCATTCGTTCATCCTGTGTTAGCTCACAATTACCACCTTGCTCTGATGCTAAATCCACTATAACACTCCCTGGAGCCATATTTTCTACCGTTGAAGCATCTATAAGCATGGGAGCTTTGCGCCCAGGGATATTGGCTGTGCTGATAACAATAGAGGCGCGCGAGATATGCTCGTTCAAAAGCGCTTTTTGTTTTTTCATGTAATCATCGGTTTGCTCTACGGCATAGCCACCAGCAGTTTCATTTTCGATAGAACCTTCTACCTCAATAAATTTGGCTCCCAGGCTTCTTACCTCTTCGCCAGCGGCTGTGCGCACGTCAAATGCTTCTACTACCGCACCTAATCTTTTAGCAGTAGCTATAGCTTGTAATCCAGCCACACCGGCTCCTAGCACTAGTACCGTAGCCGGACGCAAAGTGCCTGCTGCAGTGGTAAACATGGGTATTACCGAACCGTAAATCTCAGCAGCCTTTATCATGGCTTTGTAGCCAGATATCGATGCCATAGAAGAAAGTACGTCCATAGATTGTGCCTTGGTGGTACGTGGTACCATATCCAAACTAAATACAGACACATCCGGCTTTTTATACACATTCAATCTTTGTGGATGAAAAGCCATATTGTAAATACCTACAAACTTTTTGGTACCGGTAAGTTCCTGTCCCTTGTAAATAGGATTTATAGAAAAAAGGATATCTGCATTTTTATACAAATCCGCAGTACTGGCTATAACAGCACCAGCCTCTTTGTATTCTTTATCGCTAAAGCCAGCCCTTACCCCAATACGCTCTTCTACCAATACCTGCGTATTCATAGTACTGACCATACGTTGTACCGCTTCGGGTGTAAAACACACTCGATTCTCGTTATCAGGCTCTTTTAATATTGCTATTGTATGCATGATTCAATTATTAAACAGAATCCCTCTCCTTCTGCTAATTCAGGAGAGGGAATCGTTTTTTTTGGTTTTATTTAAAAACTAAATAGGTTTATGGGAAAATACCTCTCTGTATGTAAGCCTGTTCTATTCGACCTATGGCTTCTACATAAGCGGCTGTACGCCAATCTGTTTGGTATTTATCTGCTGCGTCTACTATTCGCTGAAAGTTGCGTACCATCTTCAACTCTAATTTTCCAAGAGTATCTTCCATAGCCCACATCTCACCATTTCGGTTTTGCAACCATTCAAAGTAGCTGGCAATTACTCCTCCACTATTACAATAGATGTCTGGTATAATATCTACGTTGCGCTTGGTAAGCATTTCATG
>JAUICR010000163.1 GCA_030427785.1 Bacteroidia bacterium
ACTGGCGTTCAAAAGCGCCAAGGTCAGGGAAGCTTGGGTTGCCAGCACTACGCAGCTTGCCTACAATATCACTCGCATTAGGAGTTTGCGATCCGTCAAAGCTATTTCCTTGATTTACCGCCTGCGATAAGGAGTCTAGTCGATAATCATTTCGCTCATAATCCATAAAGTCTGGATCCTTGTTAATTAAGATGTTTCCCATAAAATACGTTGGATCATTTACATCAAATCCTTGGTCTGCAGTAGGGATGCTTTCATCCAGCTTGAGCATCAAGCTATGAAACTCATAGTTTAAATTGCCCCCAATATTATCGAGTACCGAAAGCTCTTGCCTTGCTGAACCCATAATAATGCAATTGCCAAAATAAGCACTATCCAAATCTCTAATCAGGGTTTGAGTTTGACCATTTTTATCCACGTATTCTATAAAGTTGGTAAGGGTAACTCCTGCAGTAGAGCGGGTAGATTGGTTCCAATAGTTAGCGAAAGTGCAATGAATGAACTTATAGTTGCCCGCATAAGCGTAAAATACGTAGAGACCTGCATTAGAAAAAACAGTATTTACGGCTTTTACATTTCCATGACCACCATACAATCCGGTTCTAGAATTGTTCATTACATAACTATTGGCTATGGTCAATTGATTGTCAAAAGGCCCTGCGCTATCTACCCTGATGGCTGTGGTGGCGTTTTTTATAACTGAATTATTAAAGATATTCCCGTTGCTGCCTTGCCCTATGTATATGCCACCCAAGGGGCCACCCCATTGACCAGGCGCATTTTCGTAAAAGGGCTCTAGCCTGTCTCCAGCAAATATTACAGAATCACCAATGCCAGGTATAGCATTTTCGGCCACTTTCATAGTGCCACCAGAAAGCACCATAAGGCCACTATTCTGATGAAAGTATAGCTCCGTTCCAGGATTTATTATTAGCGCATCATTTACAAGGCCATAGCCGTAAAACACATGTGGCTTATCATTGGGTAAAGTCACAGGACCAGTTTGATTATCGGCCACTACCGAGTAAGGCAAGGGTATACCCGATACCACAATAAAATTAGTGGGGAAGTGAAAATACACATCTCTAGCCAAGGTTACCAGCTTTACATTTTGCTCTGTTCCTTTATTGCTAAAAATAATACTATCGGTATATAGGGGGTCTTTGGTTCCTATCTTAGAGGGTGTTATTTCTATAAAAATGTAAATACTATCATTTGGTGGAATTTCAAGATTGTTTTGGGTATTCCCGGCTTGTCCGTCAATATTGAGTCGGTATTGACTGCTTTGATTTCTTCCCAATCGGATGTTGTCTACATTCACTATTTCATCTGTTGGATTGTACACCTTTAGATTGTAGGTGCTAGAGCCTACTTGTGTAAACACCGTGTCGAGAAAAACTGTGTCGGTAGAAAAGCGCAATTGCACGCCCGATCCGGCTATGGGGATATCTTTTCGGCATGAGTAAAGTGCTATAAGAGCTATGCCAAAAAGCAAAAGAAATTTTTTCATACTAACAGAAACGATTGTCGTAACGCTTTATTTTTGCTACGCGAAATAAGTGAATTAAAAAGGTTGTACAGCTAATTAACTTACAATATATTTGCAGCCCTTAAAATGATTGGGCAAAATCCTAATCACAAAGAAACAAGAATTATGAAAAAAGGCATACATCCAGAAAACTATCGCTTTGTAATATTCAAAGACATGGGTACAGGAGATGAGATTATTAATCGCTCATGTGTAGAAACTAAGGATACCATTGAAAAAGATGGTGAAACTTACCCATTGGTTAAGTTAGAACTTTCAGCAGCTTCGCACCCGTTTTATACTGGTAAGATGAAACTTATTGATTCTGCCGGACGTGTGGATAAATTCCGTAGCCGTTACTCAAAATTTAAGAAAGAAGACTAAGCGTCTTAGAGTACAATATTTTGCCCCGAAGCGACTTGTCGCTTCGGGGTTTTTTTTTGTCGAATGAATCATCAAAATTTCTGGCTTACATGTAAATTAGCCCACAAAGTATTAGCATGAATATTATTTTATTTGATGCGGAATCCCGCGACCATCTTTTGCCATTTACATTCACACGTCCTGTTGCTGAAATCAGGGTTGGAATTTTAACCATTAGAGAAAAATGGGAACGGGCTCTATCAGGCACTTTCTCCTGGAAAACGGAGGATTATCTTTCTGCTAAATATCCAATTCAGCAATCGAGCGAAAGTCTGGTGATTAATGCAGCAGTATGTCCTAATGCTGATCTACTAAAAGCCATACAAAATATAAAGCCCGGACAACAGCTTGTAGCTAATGAAACAGTGCTTGCGCAAAAGGTATCGGGCGATTTTGAAAAGTGGCTCGATTTAGAGAAAGTGGAATACGAAGGGCAGTATACGATTATAGATCGTCCTTGGAAAATATTCTCGCAGAATGGAGCCGAACTTGAATACGACTTTGAACAAATAACCAAAGGCAGAGTTTCACAAACTTTAAGTAAAACCAATACGGTAATAGGTGATAGAATATTTGTGGAAGAGGGGGTGGAGGCCGAATGTGCCGTTTTCAATACTACAACAGGTCCCATTTATTTAGCTAAGAATTCTTCGGTGCTAGAGGGTACAGTTATCAGAGGAGGTTTGGCTTTAGGAGAAAATTCGCAGCTTAAGCTTGCAGCAAAAATATATGGCCCTACTACCATCGGCCCTCATTGTAAGGTAGGAGGCGAAGTAAATAACTCAGTAATTTTTGGTTATTCTAACAAAGGCCATGATGGCTTTTTGGGTAACTCGGTGCTTGGCGAGTGGTGTAATATTGGAGCTGATACCAATAATTCGAACCTAAAGAATAATTATGATGAGGTAAAAATCTGGAGTTATCCACAAGGACGATTTGCCAAAACAGGCCTTCAATTTTGTGGCTTGATGATGGGCGACCATTCCAAATGTGGTATCAATACCATGTTTAATACAGGTACCGTGGTAGGCGTAAGTGCAAATATTTATGGAGGAGGATTTCCTAGAAATTATATTCCTTCTTTTAGCTGGGGTGGATCTGGTGGTTTTATGGATTATAATATTGATAAAGCCCTAGCCACAGCCCAGCGCGTGGTGCAGCGAAGAGGTATTAGTCTTGACGAAAAGGACAAGGCAATATTGCAGCACATTTTCGAAAACACAGCAGCGTCACGTTAACATGCCATAAGGCCTTTTGGCACAACAGTTGACCTAAGTAGCACCCTATTATTAAATAGCCAGATTTATGACAGTTTGGCTAAATAAACTAAGAATGAGTTTTAACGATATATTTTCTATAGACAGCTTGTCACTTGACAATGTAATGAATGAGGACACGGAGTTTATTCCATTGATGACTCATGAGGATGAAGACAATATGGAGAAAGAAGAAATGCCAGAGACTTTGGCATTGCTTCCATTGCGCAATACCGTGCTATTTCCGGGAGTGGTTATTCCTATTACGGCAGGCCGAGACAAGTCTATTAAGCTTTTGCAACAGGCCAATCAATCTAAAGCCTTGATAGGAGTAGTGAGCCAAAAGGACCCGGAAAATGAAGAGCCAGAAAAAGGTGATATCTACTCTATAGGAACCGTTGCACGAATTGTGCGCATGTTTAAAATGCCTGATGGAAATACCACGGTAATCATACAAGGAAAGAAGAGATTCAAAATAGAAGAGGTAATAGAGGAGGAGCCGTATATGAAGGCACGCATTTCTATTATTTCGGAGGATAAGAGCAAGAGTGATACACCTAATTTTAAGGCCTTAATTGAGTCTATAAAGGATATGGCACTTAAGATAATTAAGGAGTCGCCAAATATTCCTAGTGAGGCTGCATTTGCTTTAAAGAATATAGAGAGCAATGCATTTTTGCTCAACTTCATTTCGTCCAACATGAATTTGGATGTAGATAAAAAGCAAGGCCTACTCGAAATTCTGGATGTAAAAGAGCGTGCCAATCAGGTGCTGCAGCATTTGCATGAAGAATTCAAGATGCTGGAGATGAAGAATGAAATACAAAGCAAGGTAAAGGTAGAATTTGACCAGCAGCAGCGTGAGTATTTCTTGCAACAGCAAATGAAGCAGATTCAAGAGGAGCTTGGTGGTTCAAACTCGGAGGCCGAGATTGAGGAAATGCGTGTAAAAGGCAAGGCCAAAAAATGGTCGAAAGAGATTGCTGAGGTTTTTGAAAAAGACCTAAAAAAGTTGCAACGGATTAATCCACAGGTTCCTGAATTTAGTATTCAGCGAAACTACCTGGAGTTTTTGCTCGACCTACCCTGGGGTGAGTATTCCAAGGATAAGTTTGATTTAGTAAAAGCTCAAAAAGTATTGGACCGCGATCATTATGGTCTCGAAAAAGTAAAGGAAAGAATCATTGAGCACTTGGCCGTATTAAAACTGAAAGGGGATATGAAGGCGCCAATCCTTTGTTTATATGGCCCTCCGGGAGTAGGTAAAACCAGTCTCGGAAAATCAGTAGCCGAGGCTTTGGGCAGAAAGTATGTGAGAATGTCTTTGGGAGGGTTACGTGATGAAGCGGAAATAAGAGGACATCGCAAAACGTACATTGGAGCCATGGCTGGCCGTGTGGTTCAAAACATAAAAAAAGCTGGAACTTCAAACCCAGTTTTTGTTCTTGACGAAATTGATAAACTTGTTGCAGATGGTCATGGCGATCCTTCTTCGGCTATGCTTGAGGTGCTTGACCCCGAACAAAACAGCGAGTTTTACGATAATTACCTGGAGTTAGGTTATGACTTAAGTAAGGTAATGTTTATAGCTACCGCCAACAATTTAGGCTCTATTCATCCTGCTCTAAGAGATAGAATGGAGATTATTGAAATTAACGGATATACAGTAGAAGAAAAAGTAGAAATAGCCAAAAGGCATTTGCTGCCAAAGCAGATAAAGGCACATGGACTAAAGCCTACAGACTTTAGTATTGATAAAAAAACACTGGAGTATGTAACTGATAATTACACTCGCGAATCTGGAGTAAGAGGGCTTGATAAGGTAGTGGCCAAAATGGCACGCTATGCGGCCAAGAATGTGGCTATGGAGCAAGAGTATCATCATAAGCTAAAGAAGGCACATATAGAAGAAGTACTGGGGCCAGCGCGATATAGCAAAGACAGATATCAAGGAAATGACATAGCAGGCGTGGTTACAGGATTAGCCTGGACACCAGTAGGGGGCGATATTCTTTTTATAGAATCATCTCTAAGTAGAGGTAAAGGCAAGCTTACCATTACAGGCAACCTGGGTGATGTAATGCGCGAATCGGCCACCATAGCCATGGCTTATTTAAAATCTCATGCCGAGGAGTTTGGGATAAAAAATAAAACTTTTGACCAATGGGATGTAAATATTCACTTTCCTGAAGGTGCTACGCCCAAAGATGGACCATCGGCAGGGATTACCATTTTAACGGCTTTGGCTTCTTTGTTTACCCAGCGCCAGGTTAAAAATCATTTGGCAATGACCGGTGAAATTACTTTGCGTGGAAAAGTATTGCCGGTAGGTGGAATTAAGGAAAAAATTCTAGCTGCTAAGCGTGCTGATATACGTGAAATAATCATGAGTGTAGAGAATCGTAAGGATATCGAAGAGATTCGTGAGGACTATCTAAAGGGCCTTACTTTTCATTATGTAAGCTCTATGATGGATGTTATCAAGCTGGCTTTGACTACCAGGAAGGTGAGAAATGCTATTGATATAGAGTACAAGCCAGAAGTATAAATTTAGGATGTACCCAAGGGATTTGGCTATAATATTCAGAGGGAGTACCTTTTGTAATTAATCCAGCTATTTTCCGTTCTAAGTGATATTTTAGCATTCTATGAAAAAACTCCTGACGCTAGTTTTATTTTCATTCAGTACGGTTTATGGCCAAATTGGCGGACAATCCATTTATCAATTTCTCAATGTAGTTCCTTCGGCAAGGGTAGCAGCGCAAGGAGGTAATGCTATTGCTAACCCTGAGAATGATGTGAATTTCTCGCTTTGGAACCCTTCTTTGCTCAACAAAGAAATGAGCGGTCAGGTGGCCATTTCGATGGTAGATTATGTAAGCGATATTTTGCTGGGAGATGTTACCTATGCGCATCACTATGATAGTGTTGGTACATTTTCCCTGGGATTGCGGTATATGAGTTATGGCGAGTTTGATAGAGCAAATTCCATTGGTATTCGCGAAGGAACGTTTAGCGCCAACGATCTGGCACTAACCTTAGGCTACGGCTATACTATTGATACGAATTGGAGTGTGGGTGCTAATTTAAAGTACATCAATTCGCAGCTCGAAACCTATAATTCTGCTGGTATAGCACTTGACTTAGCTGCAACCTACCGCATACCTAAAAAGCGCATAGTAATTGCCTTGGTAGCAAAAAATATTGGTTTTCAGTTTGACCCCTATTATGAAGAAAGAGAAAACCTTCCTTTTGAGTTACAGCTTGGTTTTTCTAGCCGTTTTGAACACCTGCCCCTTAGGTGGCAAATCACATTGGAGCAATTGCAAAAATGGGATTTGCGCTATGATGACCCCAACAACGTTAGAGTAAATCAATTGACAGGGGAGGTAGAAGTAGACGAGCCTTCGGCTTTCAACAATGCCTTGAGGCATCTTGTAATAGCTGCTGAATTTACCCCTGTAAAGGCCTTTAATATCCAAATAGGCTACAATTTTAGAAAGAACCAAGAGCTTAAATTAGACACTAGAAGAACCTCTGCCGGTTTATCTTTTGGGGTAGGGATTAGAGTTGCTAAAAAAATTAAGATTAACTATGCACGAAATGCATTCCATGTAGCGGGTGGAGCTAATCATTTTAGCATTATTACAGACTTAGGAGATTATAAAAAGAAAAAGGGGTGAGCCAAAAGGTAATCAATATAGCGATAGACGGTTTTTCAGCAACAGGCAAAAGCACCCTGGCCAAAGAGCTGGCGGCTAAATTAGGTTATCGCTATATAGATTCAGGGGCCATGTACCGGGGCATTACGTATTTCGCTCAAAAGCACGGTTTGGTAAATGGCGAAACTATTGATTTAGAATTACTCAACCATCTGGATAAGATCAGTTTAGAATTTCATCACAATTCAAAACGCGGGGGGTCAGATTTGATTTTGAACGGTGAAAATGTTGAAGAGCATATCCGAAAACTTAAAGTGGCAAAACACGTTAGCGCTGTAGCAGCCATTTCTGAGATTAGAAAATTCTTGGTGCATCAGCAAAAAATGATGGCAGCCCAAAAAGGTGTGGTAATGGATGGGAGAGATATAGGAACCGTTGTATTGCCAGATGCTGAGCTTAAAATATTTGTAACGGCCAGAGAAGCAGTGCGTACAAATAGACGATTTTTAGAGCTTACCTCAAGGGGTGATAAAATTACAAAGCTAGAGGTAGAAGCCAATTTAAGACAGAGAGACTTGCTAGATACTACCCGAGAAGATAGTCCGCTGGTAATGGCTGAGGATGCTAAGTTGCTTGATAATTCGGAAATGACAAGAGAGCAGCAGTTGGAGTTGGCGATGAAATGGGTAGCTGAAAAACTTTCGTAAGAGTTATTTGATTTTAAATCACTGGCAATTCCAAACCTGTGAACGGCAGGATTACAATGAGATAATAAATATTTCTACTTTGTGGATGCGGTTTTTTTTGCAGATTCTTGCTCTGAAAGTAACCCCTTAATAACATTTATATATTTCTGTTTGGCTTCGGCCTTAGGCATGCCTTCCAGGCGTTTCCAAGCATCATGTTTAAAGGTTTCAACTACGTTAGAAGATTCAGTGGGTCTTTCTTGAGTATTGTCTCCAACAGTGGCTTGCTTAAAAAAACTATAGGCTATAAGCATGTTATCTGCGGTTTGTGGTGGCATATTATTGCCAAGATCCACATAGTTCCAAAACTCTTTGTCTTTGTCCTGTTCCTTCATAATTAGAAGTTTATCTTCCAAATTTACTTTAGTTCTGCCAGAATCTGCTCCCCACCACGTGCTTTATCTCCAACTTTTACTAACACGTTTGCGTCTAAAGGCAAAATCACATCCACTCGAGAACCAAATTTAATGAATCCTGAATCAGTGCCTTGTTTGGCTTTCATACCTTCTTTGGCATACATTACGATTCTTCGGGCTACCGCACCGGCTATTTGTTTATAAAGTACTTGACTTCCACTTTCAGATTCTACCACAACTGTAGTACGTTCGTTTAACAAACTAGACTTTGGGTGCCAAGCTACTAAGAATGCCCCTGGGTGGTATTTAGCATATTTAACTTTACCAGAAATAGGATATCTATTTACGTGTACGTTAAGTGGCGACATGAAAATACTAATCTGA
>JAUICR010000164.1 GCA_030427785.1 Bacteroidia bacterium
AGTCCAATAACATGTAAAACCGGTTCGCTAAAGGCCTTTAAAATAAATTGTTTTACTGAAGCAATTTTGCACAATACGTGCATTATTTTTTCACTTGAAAGAAGATTTGAACCATTTTTGCTAAATTAGTGCAATGTTAACTTAACTTACTCATAGATATCTTTTCGATGACCTAAGCTAATCACATCCACCAAAAGCTCTTGTTCAATTATTTCATAGATCACTCGATATGTTCCTACCCGAATGCGGTATCCCGAACGACCTTTCAACTTTACATATCCTAGAGGCCTGGGATCTAATGCCAATTCATAAATCGCCTCTTTAATAGCGCCATAATAGGGCTCATTGATCTTTCTCAGTGCTTTCAGTGCACTTCTTCTAATGGTTACTTGGTAACTCATCTATTGTGCCGACTTGCGTTCTTGATCCAGCTGAGCAAACGCTTCTTCTATTGGAATACGCACACCATCATCTTCCTGCTTCGCCTTATCATACAACTGTATATCTTCTAACTCATCGAGTAACTCGGTCATGCGCTGATATTCCTTCATCGGTAAAATCACTGCCAGCTTATTCCCACTTTTATCTGTTATATACTGTGTCTTCATCTTTTTTTCTCCGCTTTCCTATTTATAACAAATATAACCAATATATTAGTTCCTGGAAACAACACTTCACCTAAAATAATGGCCTATCCAAACCTATGCTTTATTGGGTAGAAAAATGTATATTGATCACCAAATTAAGGCTTTTAACCTTTAAAATCGACTACATTTTTGCATCAAAAATTGTAATTTGACCTAAAATAAGGTCAAAAAAAAGCTTAAAAAAGGCTTATAATTTACTTATTATCAATTATATACAATCACACACTACATTTTTACCCATAAAAATGTCGTTTTGATTTTTTGGTGAAATTTTTGAAAATTTTAAAATTAGCAGAGTTGATAATAATTATAACAATCCTTGTAGTTTATGGCGAGCTAAATAAGCATCCATCATAGAGTACACACATTTTTTATCTTCTTCAGGCAAAGCACTTACCTCATTAAATCGTTTTATCATCAGGGGGTCTTTTAGTATGTTAGAATCTGTAGTCTCACCTAATAGGTAAGCAGCAGTAGTATTAAGGTTTTCAGCCAATTTTTTTACAACATCAACGGTGGGTTTTACTTCGTCTCTTTCATACTTTCCTATAATTGAATGGTTTGTTTTAAGTATTCGTGCTAACTCACTCTGAGAAATCTTTTTTGCCTCTCTGCACTCTCTTAATTTTTTTCCAAAGGATCCCATAACTCAGTTCATTTATGGTATTAAAACTTCTTTATTTAACCGATATCACAAATATACCGTTCATAAATTACAAATAAAAGTCAGAAATAATTTTGAATTTTAGTCAGATACTGTAATTTTGGGTCATAAATGAACGGATAACTTTTTTTACTATGGAAATACAAGACATTAAAAAAAGACTTACCATACAACAAGTATTAACCCACTACCATCTCAAACCAAACAAAAACCACCACATCAGATGTCCCTTCCATGATGATCGAAATCCCTCCATGAAAATCTACCCAGACTCAAACACCGCCTTCTGCTTTAGTAGTAACTGCTCAGCAAACGGAAAACCAATCGATACCATCGACTTTATTATGAAAATGGAAAACTTAACTAAACATGAAGCGATTATGAAAGCCAAACAACTCCTGGGAGTAGAAATAAAAAACACACAAGAACTTAGCCGAGTGGCCGTACTCACCAAAGCTTTTACTTATTTTAAAAAAGCCCTCGCAAATAGCAAAAACGCTAGAGATTATTTAATGAAAAGACACCTGTCTACAAATTTAGAAATCGGTTACAATAGCGGTAGCTTCCATCAAGGATGCACCCCACATTTTATTAATAGCTGTGTGCAGCATGGTCTACTTAAACCCATCAGAGAAAATCAATACACCGTCTTTGCCAAAGGCTGTATCGTCTTCCCACTGAAAAACAATCAAAATCAAATTACTAGCCTATATTTTAGAAGCATTAATGACCAGACTAAAGCCCAACACTTTTACCTGAAAAATAGAAGTGGTCTCTACCCCCACTATCCACCCAAACAAACCAAGAAACTCATCCTCACCGAATCCATCATCGATGCAGCAACGCTGCTGCAAAACAAATCCATTACCAGTGAATATACTGTGCTTGCAACTTACGGCACCAATGGGTTGCTACTTGAACATCTCAAAGCCATTGAAAACTTACCGGAACTCACCGAAATCATCCTCTGGATGGATGGCGATGAGGCTGGCGAAAAAGCCATCACCAAAAACAAAGAAACATTATCAAGACTACTCCATAATAAAATATAAATCATGATCATATCTGCTGTACAAATGCCACAAAATGAAGACATCAATAGCTTGCTTGATGGACACAGTCCCGATGTACTCATCGAGCTGCTCAAAAATAGAGTTAATACCATTGAAGAAAAGCTTTCTTTTTCAATTGAAGATAAAATGAAAACGGATGAAAAACCTGAAATGAATCAAACTCCCTCCACAGGAAAACTCGATCTATCCAATCCACAACTCATCACTTATATTAATAACAACATCCGCTACCGTCTGCTGGGAGGCATTAGCCTCCAGCACCTAGACCGTATGCGCGCCACGCTCCAAATCAATCTAAAAAATGGAACGCCCCTGCAAAGTCTACGCCACACCTTCGATCTGTATCACAGCGAGCATCTACACAAATTTATGCGTAGCGCAGCTGATCAACTCCAAGTAGGCCTCCAGCAAATACAACATGATATGGCCTATTTAATCGAAAAACTTGAAAATGACCGCCTGGCCCGCACCGCTAGCAACCAAAAACAAGAAAACACGAAAAGAGAACTTACCGAAAAGCAGCGAAAAGCAGCCATTGACTACCTCAGCGCACCTGACCTGCTCAAACGTACCTGTGAAGACATTGGCCGAAGTGGTGTCATTGGCGAGAAAACCAATCGCCTGGTCATGTACATCTGCTTCACCTCTCGCCTGCGCCAGATGCCCCTACATATCATCAGCTTTGGCGCCAGTGGCACGGGAAAAACATACCTGCAAGAGAAAGTAGCACAATTGATACCCGATGAAGATATTTTAGAAATCACCATGATATCCGATAACGCCCTCTACTACGTAGAGAAAGACGCACTTAAACATAAACTCATATTAATCGAGGACCTCGAAGGAGCTGAAAACGTGTTGCTTACCCTGCGTGAGCTCATGAGTAAGCTTCGAATTAGTAAGCAAGTCACTATCAAAGATGTAAACGGGAAGATGAAAGCAGGGTATCTGCAAGTTGAAGGCCCCGTATGCGTCGCCTCCACCACCACCAAAGAAAAAATTTACGAAGATAATGCCAACCGCTCGCTGTTAATCTACCGAGATGGATCCAGCCAGCAGCAAGAAGCCATCATGGACTATCAGCGCCACCTTAGTGCAGGGCTGGTGAACGAAACAGAGCAAAACAACATCAAAGAATTATTTAAAGACATGCAAACGGTGCTCCGCCCACTGGCCGTGCGCAACCCCTACGCGCCGAAGCTGAAAATACCCCCTCAAGTCTTCAAGCCCCTGCGCTCAAACGCCCATTACCTCCAGTTTATCGAATGCATCACCTTTTATCATCAGTATCAAAGACCAATAAAAACTGATCCTATCACCAAACAACAATACATCCAGACCACCTTGGAAGATATCGCCTATGCCAATAGGCTACTGCGCGATGTCCTGCTCGCCAAAGCCGATGAGCTCTCCGGAGCTTGCCGAAGGTTCCTGGAAAAACTAAAAAAACATTTAAATAAACAAAGAAAATCAACGTTTTTTGCTAAATACGTTCGAAATGAGCTTCGAATGAACCCAAACACCCTTAAATATTACCTGCAGCAACTCACCCGCTACGGAAGGATCACCATGGTAGGAGGCAATCGTTTTAAAACCGGGTATGAATACCAAATCGTCGATGAAAAAGAATATGAAACCATGAAAAATACTATGCAAAATGCCCTGGATCAGGTCTTTGAAAACATTAAAAACCAAAAAAACAGTGGGTAACGTAGATAATAAGTGGGTAATAGGCCCAATTATCCACTCAAATAGTAGACTGTCAATCCTTTACAACCAGTGGATAAGTGGATAGCCAAAATGGATAAGCGCCAAAAAATAACGCCCCTATCTACCCAGCACGAGCAGCTCTTACATCAGTTTAAAAACTGGCTCGTCTCGCTCGGCTACGCCAAAACCACCTGCTATCACCTGCCCCGCATGATCCATGAATTTTTAGCTTTTATCAAAGGACCCGTAACGCATCAAAAAGCACAGCATTTTATGGCGTTTTTTAAACAAAGACCGAACAAAAACACCGGAGGTGGCCTGTCCACCGCCCACATCAACAAGCAAATCGGTGCGGTCAATACGTTCTTCCGTTTTTTGCAGCTACACGAGCAATACAAGCCCATCTCCCCCCTCCCACTCCTAAAAGAAAACATCAAAACAAGCAAAACGATCCTTAATGAAAAGCAAATTAAACAGCTCTACCAGGCCAGCACGTACGCCCACATGCCGCGTCGCGATCAACTCATACTCGATCTTTGCTACGGCTGTGGCCTGAGACGTAGCGAAGCGATTAGCCTGCTCACCACAGATGTGCTACACCAAAGAAGGCTACTGCGCATCAGCCAGCCCAAAAATAGAAAAGAAAGACTCGTGCCCATCACCGAAAAGGCGCTAGATAACCTGCAAGATTATCTAATAGAAGAGCGAAAAGTGAAAATGCTTCGCTTTAATAAACAGCACCCCGTATTGCTTATCTCCACTAGAGCGAATCCCCTCTGCGGGGAATCACTCGCCTACCGCATTAAAATCATGAGCGAGTATTGTGTAGACATGCCCCACATCACCCCACATATGCTCCGCCACGCCATCGCATCACACCTGCTCGCTAAAAAAATGGACATCCACCTCATCGCCCAGCTACTCGGCCACCAGAGCCTCGATGCCACACAAATCTATACCCATATTAATAAAATCAACAAAAAATAAAACATGAAAACCATTGAAAAATTTGCCACACACCTAAAAGAAAAAGGGTATCAAAAACGCTCCATCACCGATCAAATCCGCCATGTTCGTGAAATGATCAATTGGGCCAGAAAACTTGACCTATATTATAGGTGTATCAAACATCACCATTTAATCCAGTTTATCCAGCACCTGCAGCTAAAAGGAAATAGGCCCGCCACCATCAATAATAAAATCGCTTCGATCAAGAACTTTTTTACCTTTTTAAAACAACACAACCCCGCCATCGGACTACATATCAAAGGCGCTACTCGAAAAACCCATTACACCACCATCAAAGAAGAAGCATTACTACCACTTTTAGAAAAGTTTAAAGACCACTCAATAACTGAAAAACGTAATAAACTCATCCTCTCGCTCATCATCCACCAGGCCCTTACACGAAGTGAAATTACCGCCCTTAAAACTCACTGCGTCAGCCTAAAAAAGGGGACACTTTACGTGCCTCAGACAAGCAAAACACATGGCAGGAACCTGCCCCTACATCCTAGCCAAATATTGCCTTTAAAATACTACCTGGAAAATAGTAGACTCACCTTTCCGGCATGCAAAAGTGATCAACTTTTCCTCACTAACAGTGAAAGTAGCACCTTGCATTATCCCTTCTCCCAGATTATCCGCGCCGTCAAGCAAATTAATCCAAAAATAGACTCCTTAAGACAAATTAGAAGCAGTATTATTCAACACTGGCTCCAAAACCAATCCATCCGCGAAGTACAACAGCGCATCGGACACCGGTTCATCAGTTCTACTCAGAGTTATGATCAGCAAAAACTCCATACCCTGCAAGAGCAAATTAATCAGTTACATCCGCTAAATTGTCTGAATCACGGATCGGGCAGCTCGTGAAGAAATGAGCTCTTTAGCTCATTTTAGAGCTGGGCCAGCCTGCAGCAGGGGCAGATGTAACAGATAAACACCGATTAATCAATGTATTTAGCACATTTTATTCAATAAAAATTATTTATTCAACCATTTCTGCATAATATGTGCAAAACTATCCTGACACACTATATTCAACCATTTTTGCTAATTACGTGCAACAACAAGGCAAACTTAAAAAAATTACCAAAAAAAACTGTCTTCTTGCAACTATTTTTAGTTACTTTATGTTATGTCTAAGAAAGATAAACTCATTAAACGGTTTTTAGCCATGCCCAGTGACTTCCATTTTGATGAAATGGTTACACTGCTTGGGTATTTTGGCTTTTACGAGGTAAAAAAAGGGAAAACTGCTGGCTCCAGAGTCAAGTTCCAAAATGAAAATAATATCCCCATTTTACTCCATAAGCCACACCCTAATGGCATTTTGAAACGCTATCAAATCAAACAAATTAAAGAATTTTTAAACCTATGAAATACTTAAATTATAAAAATTATACCGGTACCATTGAGTACAGCAAGGATGATAACCTGCTCTTTGGTAAAGTCTTAGGCCTGAAGGCCCTCATCTCCTATGAAGGAAATACCGGTAATGAGCTTGAAGAAAACTTCAAACAAGCCATCGAACAGTACTTGATACATTGTAAAGAAAATAATCTAACCCCTGAAAAACCCTTTAAAGGAAGTTTTAATGTGAGGATACCCACACAGCTCCATCAAAAAGCAGCTCTACTGGCTATGGAAGCTCAGATATCTCTTAATTATTTTGTCACTGAAGCCATCAGGGCCCGTATTAGCAAAGAAATACCTTAAATCATTCAACCATTTTTGCATAATATGTGCAAAACTATCCTGGCGCAGGTTCTCGCAAGCCTGTGCCTTAGTCACATAATTTTAAACATATTTTGCAAAATACATGCAAATTAAAAAAGACAATCAATGTATTTAGCAAATTACACTCAAAACAAATCAACCCACACCGCAGTAGCAAAGGCCCATGACGATATACCACAGTTAACATAGTAATCCCCTTCCAAGTAGCCAAGGCGCAGGTTATAAGGCGTAGCCGCCTGGCCACTCAGCAAACAAAAAGCACGCCAAGCTGATCAGTATAAAAACAAGTAATCAAGTGAAATCAGCTTGGCATGCTTTGTGTGGCTGTGCGTCCAGTCGTCTACAGCAGTTCTTGTGTATTTTTTTAGTGTTAAAACCCAGATTGGTCATTAGAATGGCGTTACGAAGGGCAAATAGACAATAAAATCAAGGATTTTGGAGAGGAGGCATAGCCATAGCTATGCTGACGAGGCAACTTTAAGGTAAATCCTTGATTTTGAAGTATATTTGTTCTGCAGTAGGCATTCTAATGACCATTCTGGGTTATATTTAATAGGTAAAAAATCCACCCACTGCTAGAGTTTGGGCTCGCCTGCGGGGCGGCGGCGGGCTGCAGGGCCAGCCACTAGCCTTAATCTGATTACAATGCCTTATCTTTCTTCTCCAGCTATTAGCTAAATCCTCTCTGTGTGGCATAGGCCCTTTGTGGTAAACCATACTTGTGCACGCTCAAGACCCTGGCCGCACTCGCAGAGGCGAGCGAGCAAAAAACGATCTAACTGGCGCCCTCAATCTAATCTGTGATCCATAGATATCACAAACTCGGTTGCCTTCAAGGCATAAAAAGTGAAATAACCCTTTGCTAATGGGCTTATCCAACTTCACGCGAACTCTACAGCTTTTAACGAACCACTACGTCAGTTGCAGCATCATTTTTAGTAGTAGCTTCCCACTAGGCCACGCGCATCCAATAAGCTCCTACTAAAAACGATGGTTTATAAATGTGGTACCTTTAAGAAAATTTTTATTATATAAAATTGCACTTTACGGGGAAAAAATAACGGAAAAATACAACGAAAATCGATCAAATGCCCTAAAATAGCAGGAAAACAAGAGTCAAATCATGAAAAAATACTAGTCACATGATCATTATTTTTTTTCACTTGAAACCGGTACGGAAAAGCTCACCATGTAACAAAAAAATAGGCTTACCGGTTCCCTGAGAGCCTTTAAAATCAATAGAGTCCTCTCAGGAAAGAAAAATACCTCTGAAAAATCCACTAAAATTGCCTATCTTACACGTAAGTTTATGCCTAAAATGACACCATATCGACCTATTAAAACGTTAAAACAGCGATTTACCCCCTTCTGTTACGACGCTCACGG
>JAUICR010000353.1 GCA_030427785.1 Bacteroidia bacterium
TAGCGATGTAGTGAACATCGAGTTGAGCTTAGAAGGAGCTGATCACTTAAGTATTAGAGTGATGGACGTTTCAGGAAAGACCGTGATGCAGGTAAGCGAAGAGAAGACTTCTTTGAAGTACGAAGGCCGTATAGATGTGTCTAACCTAGCACAAGGTGTATATATGATAGAGGTAAGCGATGGCCGATACACAGCCCTAAGACGCCTTATCATTGAATAAGTAAAAAACACTTAAAAAGTGGATGAACCCCCTTGGCTTTGCCTTGGGGGTTTTTTTATTTCCATTTTTCTAAATGAATAATAAGCGGAAAATAATTACCTGTTTGCTAACCGATTGGAAGCCAGTGAATTTTTCATACTATACGCAGGTTAATTTCAATAAGTTGCCCATTGATAAGTACGAATGATTTTGAATAGGGTACTCCTTTAACTATCTTGGCAATCCTATTTTTTTTCTAATCTTAATTTAACACCCCTCTTATGAAAAGAATTTTACTAATGTTTGGTATGATTGCAATGTGGATAAGTGCCTCTGCACAAAAGCCAAATATTGCACCCAGTGCCACAGTTACGGCAAGCAGCTGTAATACTGGCGCCTGTTCTACCCTCAATGATTTAAACCTAGGTACGTGTGGTACCCAATCTATGTGGATATCGACAAGTTCCCCCCCCTCTTCCGTTCCTGGTGTAAACTATATTGAGTGGAACTGGACATCCCCACAAAGTTTTGATGAAATGGTGATTCATCATGCTAATAACGCTACCGCTAGACATTTGTCTGGAGCTACAATGCAAATGTACAGTGGAGGTAATTGGGTGACGGTTGGGAGTTTCTCAAATTTGGCCCCTAATTGTAGCAATACAATTTCTTTTTCTAGAGTAACCACTAATAGGTTCAGAATCACGTCTTTCCAAGTAAATGGACCAGGACAAACCTCTAACCCAAATTTTCGCGAAATTGAAATACTAAGAGCCTCTACTGCTCCTAATGATGTGGGAGTTTCAATGATAGATACAGCTCAAGCGGTATGTCCTGGTTTAAGTCCAGTAAATGTTACCATCCAGAATTATGGAACGAATCAGGTAGATTCGTTAATTGTAAATTGGTCAATGAATGGTGTATTGCAAACTCCTGCTACTGTAGTTGTATCGCTTGATACATTGGGAACTGCTAACCCTTCTTCGGCTAGAGTAACGATAGGAACTTATAATTTTGCCTTAGCTACCAATTATGCCTTAGTTGCTTGGACTACCATGCCAAATGGTGTAGCAGATACTTCTACTTTTAATGATTCGGCTTCTGCCATTGTGCATTTAGGTGCGCCTACTGGGCTTACAGCTAGTAATGTGGGAGCTTATGACGCCACCGTATCTTGGTATGGTAATGGCGGCACTGCCTTTTCAGTAGAGTGGGGCCCTACGGGTTTTACCCAGGGTACAGGTACTGTAGTAGCAGCCAGCGATACTTTTAAGGTGGTTACTGGTTTGCAGCCACTTACTTCGTACGATATATATGTATGGGCCAACTGTGTGCCGGTAGGAACTAGCTTAATTGCAGGGCCTATCACCATTACTACAGGTTGTCCGGGTAATATTTCGGGAACTTACACTTTGAACCCAGGTTTGCCTTATTCAGCTACAAATTTCACCTCTTTTACCCAATTAGCCTTGGCGCTCAATGTATGTGGTATAACCGGACCGGTAACGGTA
>JAUICR010000165.1 GCA_030427785.1 Bacteroidia bacterium
CTTACGTGTTTTTTTCTTTTTCAGATGAAGATAAGAATAATCGTATGACTAGTATTTTTTTAAGTTAACGGTCTGATTTTTGTCCTATTTAGCGGTTTTCAGAGCATTTTCATGGTATTTTCCCATTATTTTTTCTTGGAAAAGTGCAATTTTTATATTTAGGACACGCTACCAATTAAAAGAACTAGTATAGGTGTAGTTCTAACTAAAACCATCGTTTTTAGTAGGAGCTTTTGGATGTGGGATGGCTTGTGGGAGCTACTACTAAAAATGATGTTCCAACTGACTGACTGGACTGGTTAAAAGCTGTGTCATTAGACTGAAGTTGGATAAGCCCGCTGGCAAAAGCTGATCTATTTTGGAGTTTGAGGCGCCCGAGCTTGTGGTGTCTAATGGAGAAGATCCTTGGCGTGAGGGCGCCACCTGCCGCGAGCTTTGCTAGATTGGGCGGGGCGCGACGGGCAAGGCTCGGGAGTGGGAGGCCTATGCTGTGGCTATTTTACATAATATCCAAATTATATAACTCGCTCGCTGCTTTTCTGTGTAGTGGAGTATCTGTGTTGTATAATTTATATATTATGTTAAATAGCTCTCCCTCCCTATTTTTTTGCTAGCCTCAGGCCATCTTCGGGGCGCATTGGCATGGGCTGAGGCTAGCGAAAAATGGGTGGGGGCACCCTTGTACTTTCTTCCCGAGCCTTTCTGGGCTGGGGGTGGGACCCCCTTGGCAACTACCTTGTGGCCTGCTATAGCAACTGCTATGCTTGCTTATGGACAGGCTAGCCTTTAGGTGTTTGCTGTTTATTGAAGCAATTTTGCAAAAATGGTTGAATGATTGTTTAATATTACACGTAATTTGCTAAATATGTTCATTATTGATGGTATTAAGCGGATGCAGCTGATTAATTTGCTCTTGCAGAGTATGGAGCTTTTGGTGATCATAATGCTGCGTAGAACTGATGAACCGATGCCCGATACGCTGTTGTACTTCGCGGATACATTGGTTTTGGAGCCAGTGTTGTATACGTGCGCTTCTAATTTGTCGAAGGGAGCCTATTTTTGGATGGATTTGCTTGATGGTACGGATAATCTGGGAGAAGGGATAATGCAGGGTGCTGTTTTCACTACTGGTGAGGAAAAGTTGATCACACTCGCTACCGGGAAAGGTATTTCTACTATTTTCTAGGTAGTATTTTAAAGGGAGGATTTGGCTAGGATGTAGGGGCAGTGTTCGGGCCTGTGTTTTGGCAGTCTGAGGCACGTCAAGTGTCCCATTTTTAAGGCTGACGCAGTCAGTTTTAAGGGCTAAAATTTCACTTCGGGTAAGGGCCTGATAAATGATGAGCGAGAGGATGAGTTTATTACGTTTTTCAGTTATTGAGTGGTCGTTAAACTTTTCTAAAAGTGGTCGTAATTCTTCTTCTTTGATGATGGTGTAATGGGTTTTTCGCGTAGCTCCTTTGATATGGATGCCGATGGCGGGATTGTGTTGTTTTAAAAAGGTAAAAAAGCTTTTGATCGAGGCGATTTTATTATTGATGGTGGCGGGCCTATTTCCTTTTAGCTGCAGGTGCTGGATAAACTGGATTAAATGGTGATGTTTGATACACCTATAATATAAGGTGTTATTTCTGGCCCACTTGATCATTTCACGAACATGGCGGATTTGATCTGCGATCGTTCGTTTTTGATATCCTTTTTCGCTTAAGTGTGTGGTAAATTTTTCGATGGTTTTCATCCTTTTTGTTTTTTGATATGGATATGAGTATAGATTTGAGTGGCATCGAGGCTTTGGTGGCCCAGTAGCTGCGCGATGAGGTGGATGTCCATTTTTTTAGCGAGCAGGTGAGAGGCGATACTATGGCGGAGCATATGTGGGGTGATGTGTGGCATGTTTGTTATATTTGTGCAGTCATCCCTCATGATTTTAATGCGGTATGCGAGTGATGCGCCGCAAAGGGGAACCCCTCTCGTGGAGACAAGCAAAACGGGATGCTCTTTATGAAAGCGAAGCATTTTTACTTTTCGCTCTTCGCTGATGTAGTCTTGCAGGTTATTTAGGGCCTTTTCGGTGATGGGTACGAGTCGTTCTTTTCTGTTTTTGGGCTGGCCGATACGTAGCAGTGCTCTTTGATGGAGTACATCTGAGGTGAGCAGACTCACCGCTTCACTACGTCTCAGGCCACAGCCATAGCATAGATCGAGTATGAGCTGATCGCGACGCGGCATGCAGGCGAGCCTGCTGGCGTCGTAAAGGGCCTGGATTTGCTTTTCGGTCAGGATCGTTTTGCTGGGTTTAATTTTTTCTTTTAGGAGTGGGAGGGGGGAGATGGGCTTGTATTGCTCGTGCAGACGAAGAAAACGGAAAAAAGTATTGACCGCACCGATTTGCTTGTTGATGTGGGCGGTGGACAGGCCACCCCCGGTGTTTTTGTTAGGTCTTTGTTTAAAAAACGTCATAAAATGCTGTGCTTTTTGATGTGTGATGGGTCCTTTGATAAAAGCTAAAAATTCACGAGTCATACGGGGCAGGTGATAGCAGGTACTTTTCGCATAGCCAAGCGAGACGAGCCAGTTTTTGAACTGAAGTAACAGCTGCTCGTGCTGGGTAGATAGGGGCGCTATTTTTTGGCGCTTATGCATTTTCATGAGCCACTTGAGCCACTGGCGGTATCGTTGTCGTGGTGCGGTTTTGAGTGGCTCACTTTAGGTTTTGAGCCACGGTGATCCACTGAGCTACTGTTTTTTTGATTTTTAATATTTTCAAAGACGCGGTCTAGTGCGTTTTTGACGTTGTTTTTGAGCGCTTCGTATTCTTCTTCACGGGTGATTTGGTACTGATATCCTTTTTTAAACCGATAGATGCCTTTTAAGTGTGGGATAGCTCATTTTAAAAGCTAGCCGGATTTGCTTAGCAAAAAAGGTAGATTGACCTTCTTGTTTTAAATGTTTTTTTAGTTTTTCGAGGAACTTTCGGCAAGCACCGGAGAGCTCATCGGCTTTGGCGAGCAGGACGTCTTTTAATAAGATGTTGGCGTAACCGATGTCTTCCAGGGTGGTTTCGATGTATTTTTCCTTTGTCATGGGACAAGTTTTTATGTCACGCTGATACTGATGATAAAAGGTGATGCACTCGATAAACTGGAGGTAATGGGCGTTTGAGCGGAGTGGTTTGAAGACCTCTGGTGGTATTTTCAGCTTTGGGGCATAAGGATTTCTAACGGAGAGTGGCCGGAGCACGGTTTGCATGTCTTTAAATAATGCTTTGATGTTGTTTTGCTGCTGCTCATTGATAAGGCCTGCGCTGAGGTGGCGCTGATAATCCATGATGGCTTCTTGCTGCTGCTCGGATCCATCTCGGTAGATGAGTAGGGAGCGATTGGCATTATCTTCGTAAATTTTTTCTTTGGTGGTGGTGGAGGCGACACACACAGGCCCTTCGACCTTAAGATACCCGGCTTTCATTTGGCCGTTTACATCTTTAATGGTGACTTGCTTACTAATTCGGAGCTTACTCATGAGCTCACGCAGGGTAAGTAGCACGTTTTCAGCTCCTTCCAGGTCCTCTATTAAGATGAGTTTATGTTTAAGGGCGTCTTTCTCTACGTAGTAAAGGGCGTTATCGGATATCATGGTGATTTCTAAAATATCCTGTTCGGGTATGAGTTGAGCGACTTTTTCTTGCAGGTATGTTTTTCCCGTGCCACTGGCACCAAAGCTGATGATGTGTAGGGGCATGGCTCGCAGGCGTGAGGTGAAGCAGATGTACATCACGAGTCGATTGGTTTTCTCGCCAATGACACCACTTCGGCCAATGTCTTCACAGGTACGTTTGAGTAGTTCGGGTGCACTGAGGTAGTCGATGGCTGCTTTTCGCTGCTTTTCGCTGAGTTCTCTTTTCGTATTTTCTTGTTTTTGGTTGCTAGCGGTGCGTGCCAGGCGGTTATTTTCAAGTTTTTCGATTAAATAGGCCATATCATGTTGTATCTGCTGGAGGCCTACTTGGAGCTGGTCGGCTGCAGTGCGCATAAATTTGTGTAGGTGTTCGCTGTGATATAGATCGAAGGTGTGGCGCACACTTTGCAGTGGTGTTCCGCCCATTAGATTGATTTGGAGCGTGGCGCGCATACGATCCAGGTGCTGGAGGCTAATGCCTCCTAGCAGGCGATAGCGTATATTATTATTAATATAAGTGATGAGTTGGGGGTTTGATAGATCGAGTTTTCCAGTAGATGAGCTTTGTTTATTTTCTCTTTTTTCTAGCAGATCTTCTCTTTCTTCAATTGAAAAAGAAGAAGTTTCTTGTTTTTGGATCATTTTTGCTTCGAGCATGCTTACTCTACTTTTTAAAAGCTCGATGAGTACATCGGGACTGTGCCCATCGAGGATGCTATTGATGTCTTCATTGTGTGGCATTTGTACAGCGGATATGATCATGATGTTTATAATTATGTTCGATTATATTTTTTGATGTAGTAAACGCGTGAGTGTTTTTTTGTTTTTGGTGATGGCTTTGTCGCCAGCCTCATCGCCATCCATCCAGAGGATGATTTCGGTTAAATGGGACAGGTTTTCAATCACTTTCAGATGTTCAAGTAGCAACCCATTGGTACCATAAGTGGCGAGTATTTGGTATTCACTGGTAATGGATTTGTTTTGAAGCAGCGTTGCTGCATCGATGATGGATTCAGTGAGGATCAGTTTCTTGGTGTGTTCTGGTGGATAGTGGGGGTAGAGACCACTTCTATTTTTTAGTTGCAAGTCCACTGATGCTTCTAAAATAAAGACTGGTAATTTGATGGGCTGCATTTTTCAGTGGGAAGACGATACAGCCTTTGGCGAAGGTGGTGTATTGATGTTCTCTGATGGGTTTAAGTAGACCATGCTGCACACAGCTATTAATAAAAGGTGTGCTTTCTCCCTGATGCAGGCTGCCGCTGTTGTAACCAATTTCCAGGTCCATCGATAAATGTCTTTTCATTAAATAGTTCTTGGCAGGTTTGCTACTAGCCAGGGCCTTTTTAAAATAATTAAAAGCTCTCGTGAGTACGGCCACGCGGCTTAGTTCTTGCGGTTTATTTTTTGTTGTTACTCCCAGGAGTTGTTTGGCTTTCATAATCGCTTCATGTTTGGTGATTTGTTCCATTTTCATAATAAAGTCGATCGTATCGATTGGTTTTCCGTTTGCTGAGCAGTTGCTACTAAAGCAGAAGGCGGTGTTTGTTTCTGGGTAGATTCTCATGGAAGGATTACGATCATCATGGAAGGGACATTTGATGTGATGGTTTTTGTTTGGTATGATGTTATAATAATCGAGTACTTGTCCAATGTTTAACCTACTTCTTATTTCAGTGATTGTCATGGTAAAAAATTTTTATTGACATATAGTACACCGTAAAGTAACTAATAAAAATACTATTAGGCAACTTATTTAATGACTAAATGTCTTTTATTTGATTTTTTTTGACGTTTTGGCTATTTTTATAAATATATTAATTGATGTAAAATTTATGAGTTTAGCCAGTAATATTAAGAGTTTGAGAGAACAAAAAGGATTGTTACAAAAACAAGTAGCCTCAGAGATTGGATTGGGGATTTCACATTATAATAAAATAGAGAACGGACAACGTGAAGCTTCAGTGAAGATTTTACAAAAGCTAGCTAAACTTTATGGGACTACCATAGATCAGATTGTAAACTTAGAAGGAGACCTGCCAAAAGAGATTACTATTGAAGATAAGACTACCATAGAGCAAATGCGCCTCATATCAGAGTTAGACGAGAAAGATAAGAATATTATATTTGGTATAATAGAGACGATGCTCACCAAGAAAAAATTCAAAGACTTCTTTAATAAAAACGTAGCTGTGCTTTAGCTTTTCTATTTAGATTTAATATAAATTACTATTTTTTTTCATGTTACCTATAATGCACAAATTTGACATATTCTTTTGTATTCACTTAATCAAACATTCCTTCTACCAAAACTATTATCCGCTTTTCTAATTCCATCATCCAAAAACTTTTTCAAAAAAACTTCGCAAAAAAATGAAAACGACATTTTTATGGTTAAAAATGTAGTGTGTGATTATATAATATTGATAATAAGTAAATTATAAGTGATTTTTGGGCTTTTTTTTACCCTTATTTTTGGCTAAATTACATTTTTTTGTTGAATAAAGCGTGGTTTTATGGATAGGTCATTATTTTAAGCCATGTGTTATTTAAAGGAACTAATATATTGGTTATATTTGTTGTAATGAGTAGGCGTATAGATGTCTATCAAATATAAATAAAAATTTCATGAATCTACAATATATATCAGATAGTACAGGCAAAACAACGGGTGTATTTATACCTATTGGTGAGTGGAATATGCTAAAGAAAAAATATATCGATATAGAAGAAGAGGCTATTAGCGTTCCTGCTTGGCAGGAAGAAGAAGTAAAAAGGCGTTTTTTGCACTATGAAAAAACCCATGAAGCATTGGATGTGGACTCGGCATTAGATGCGATTGAAAAGGAGTTATGAAGTATAAAGCATTGCTACTGGTTGCTGCTCAAAAAGATGTTCAAGAAGCGTCGAGGTGGTATAATCAAAAACAGAAGGGGTTAGGTAGGCAATTGGTGAAGGAGGTACGCGAAAAAATTAAATTTATCGAGCAACATCCGTTTACTTTTGGTGTGCGCTATGGTCATACACGTACTGCCACCCTGGATCGATTTCCCTATATGATTCACTATCGGATCGAAGAAAATAGCAAGAAGATTCTGATAGGAGCTGTATTTCATACTCGTCAGGATCATGCTAAATGGGAAGAAAGAATAGAACAAGCCCAAGATTAATTTTATTTTTTCAATAAAATCGGCAAAAATGGTTCATTTTATCTTCAAGTGAAAAAATAATGCACGTATTGTGCAAAATTGCTTCAGTAAAACAATTTATTTTAAAGGCCTTTAGCGAACCGGTTTTACATGTTATTGGACTTTGCCATTATTGACCTAAACCGGTTTCATTGAAAAAAGCACCAATGAAAGATTAGAGCAAGAGTTTGAGTGTGAGCAAGAGCAAGAGTAAAATGCACCATTATTGCTAGCTTGGCTTGGCTATTGGTGGTTGAGTTATTGTGTGTGCCAGGGTTGATAAATCAGTGTTAATCCTTTACATCCGTGGCCTTCCGTGATTCAGACAAAAGTGCTTGAAAAAGGCGTGGTGATGAGCAAGAGTTTGAGTTTGAGCAAGAGCAAGAGGATTTAACTAATAGGCAACGTCACATAAAACGTAGTACCTACACCGAGCTCACTTTCACATTCGATTTTACCGCCTAGCTCTTCGACGAGTTCTGCTACGATGCTGGTGCCAAGGCCTGTGGAGGACTCTCCTGCGGTGGATTTAGCAGTGAGCGTCTGGAAACTATTGTATAATTTCTTACGATCTTCTTCGCTCATGCCGGGTCCTTCGTCTTTGATCCAGATGCGTACGTTTTGCTCATCGACTTTCTCGAGGCCTAAGAAGATGTTTTTGCCTTCTGGGCTGAACTTGATGGCATTGCTTAATAAATTTTGCACAATTCGATCAATATGCTGGCGCACGCTCTTGATGAGCAGCTCCACCAGGGTTTTTTCCAGGTGCAGGGTGAGTTTTTTCTGTTGTAGCAATCCTTCGTTTTGGGCGGCTATTTCGCTCATGAGGGCCATCAGGTCAAACTCGGCAGGTAGCATAAACTCCGCTGCCACGTGCTTTTCCCCATGGCTATTGGCTAATGCCAGTAAGTTTGTTTCCACGAGTGTGATGGCTTTTTCTAGTGAGTCATCGAGCATCTTCATGCTCATGGCTAATCTTTTATCTTCTTCTAAAGCGGCCTTGATCTTCTTACGGATCATCTCGGATAGTCTTTGAGAGCTGTTGATCGGGCTTTTTAGATCATGGATGATCTTGGCCATTTTCTCCTCGATCGCATCGATCATTTGTTGAGCAGCAGCTTTGGAGGAGCCAGCGGCCCAGAGCGTAGCTTTCATCTTGTTAAACTCGGCTTTCATCTGCTCGTGATCCCTCTGGATGGCTTCTTTTTCGCGCTCGATTCTGCTTTTGGCTACTTTTACTTCGCTGAGCTGTTGGCCGAGGTTTTCGTTTTGCTCGACGGCAATGCCC
>JAUICR010000166.1 GCA_030427785.1 Bacteroidia bacterium
TTTTTCTTTTAGAACTCTACTAAACGCGGCTGCCTTTATAAACTGTGGCCGAGCACCTACTATGGTGGCTATTTTCATTAATTAGTATTACCAGATTGGAATAGGCGCGAATATCAGAAACATTTCTCCAAAGGTGTCATCTTTTGAGAATTGCTTTTGCCACCTTATAAGGTAAAAAACCACGTATTAATCACCTGTTCACCAGATATTGCCGATTGGCTTATTGTAACGAACACTCACTAAAGTTATCGAATAATGGATTGTATTGTTTGGGGTTATCTCATTTAATATCTTGCCCTTTTGAAACAAATGCCTTACATGAAAACTACCCTTGTTTACATCTTCATGATTCTTAGCATTACTACTAATGCACAATCTTTCACTAAGTTTATCTATCCAGACATTAATAATTATACCAGTGACTGGCGCTCTGTGGCACCCATTGATTATGATAATGACTACAACATAGATTTGATATACGGCAATGCCGCCAACTATAGCAATGTTACATATCGGAACCTAGGTGACTCTACCTTCGAAAAACTCACCAATCTAATAGTGACTTCACAATCTTCTGCCTCAGGCCATTCGGTATGGGCTGATTATGATAACGATTGCGACCTTGACGCCTTTTGGCCAGCCAGTGGACTTAGTTCCAATCTTTTTTTTGAGAACAATGGAGATGGCAGCTTCACAAAAATAACAAGCGGTACTGTGGTAACATCCATCCGATCAAGTGCTGCAGCTGCTTGGGCAGATGTAAACTCTGACGGTGATATTGATTTATTAGTGTGCGACAGATTCTCAGGAACCAACTACCTTTTTATCAATAATAATGGAACCTTTACAAGGATAGACACAGGTGTAATAGCCAACAGTACCGGTTCTATTTGGGGTTGTGCTTTTGCAGATATTGACAATGATAATGATCCGGATTTATTCTTGGCCAACACTACAGGCAATAATTACCTTTTGATAAATGAAGGTGGCTTAAAATTTAGACACGATACGGCATCCATCGTTTCAAAAGAAGGATTCAGCTCGGTAAGCGGCACTTTTGGAGATTATAACAATGATGGATACCTGGACCTTTTTGTAGGCAGAAATCAATTTGTAAATGACTTTTTGTACACCAATAATGGTAATGGCACCTTTACAAAAGTGACTACCGGAGCTATAGTAACAGATATGCTCAATACCGGAACCTCCTCTTGGGAAGATTTTGACAACGATGGTGATTTGGATTTGTACTTACCACATACCGGAGGCTCTGCTTCCAAGCGCAATCTCATATTTATAAATAATGGTAGCGGTGGCTTTTCTAAAGTTACTACCGGGCCCGTTTATCAAGAGTACCTAAGCACCGAAGCAGCTATAACAGCCGATCTGAATAATGACGGATGGATGGACATCCTAAATGCCAACAGGTACGCTGCCAACACCATTTTCTTAAACAACCAAAACAATAACAACTTTTTTAAATGCCGCCTATACGGTAGTGCGAGCAATCGGATGGCCATAGGTGCACGGGTAGAAATAGTAACCGGTACTAAGAAACAAATACGCTATTTGGGTCAGCAAAGTGGCCGAAGTGAACACAAGGGTTTTGAATTACATTTTGGCCTTGGACAGGATAGTATTATAGACTCCTTAATAATAAAATGGCCTTCAAGTGCTGTGTGTACTTTTACCAATGTGGGGGCAAATAGCGTGTACAATATAGGTGAAGCCAGTTGTGTGCTCGATACAGTACCCACCTCATCCTTTTCAGATTCCAGCAGTTATCTTACCGCGTTTTTCACCAATCACTCTAAGGGGGCCATCAGCTCTTTTAGGTGGGATTTTGGTGATGGGGACTCAAGCTTTTTACCCAACCCTTCGCACCGGTATACCGCACCAGGCAAATATGAGGTAACACTAAGTGCCTATGACAACTTTTGCAAACGAAGAATTTATAAAGACAGCATAGAAGTATGCCCTGATACATCTCGTTTAGGATTTGTAGATACCCACCTGGCCTTATCGCTCACCTTTACCGATACCTCCATCAGCTCAGCTTATGATTACATTTGGGACTTTGGAGACAACTCGCAGCCGGCTCTGGGCAAAGTAGCCAGCCATACCTATGCACAATCAGGAACCTATTTTGTATGCATCACCCTTATTGACTCGTGCCGTACCAAACAGTTTTGCGACAGCATTACCGTGTGTAACGACACCATCATTGCGGGCTTTAGTTATAGCAGCAGCAAGTTTACACGGACATTTAACGATACCAGCACCAATGCCAGCAGTGTGGTTTGGAATTTTGGCGATGGCCAATCGAGTACCACGCGCAACCCTACCCACACCTATGCGCAAAGCGGCACCTATTATGTATGCCAATCGGCTATAGATGCATGCACCTCTACCACATATTGCGACTCTGTACAGGTTTGTATTGATACGCTGAGCAATCAATTTACACATACCGTGAATGGATTGACGGCTAATTTTAATTATGCTACCGCCAATGCTACTAGTTATCAATGGTACTTTGGAGATGGAAGCTCTGGCACTAGCCAAAATCCTAACCACTCGTACTCCAACTATGGTACCTATACCGTGTGCCTGGCCGTAAGCAATGATTGCTACTCTGATAGTATTTGCAACACCGTTATTATTTGTGACCCCAATCTAAAAGCCAGCTTTTTGTACACACCAAATGGCTTTACCTACTCTTTTGTAAACGCTAGCACGGGCTCTAACTCTGTCATCTGGGATTTTGGAGATGGTAGTTCCAGCAGTGTAAATAACCCCATTCATACCTACAGCACACCAGGCATATATGTAGTATGCCAAACAATAGCTGATGCCTGTACTACCAATACCACTTGCGACACGCTACGCGTGTGTATGGATACTACTAAGGCTGCGTACTCTTTTGGCAATGGTGGCAATTCCATTATTAAGTTTAACAATAAGTCTCAGTTTGCCACCAGCTATTTATGGGATTTTGGCGATGGGGGCTTTAGCACCTCGGCCAATCCTAGCCACTATTATTCCGGTTTTGGCAAGTACTACGTTTGTCTTATTGCTACCGGCAATTGTTTTTCTGACACCCTTTGCGACACACTACATGTTTGCAGCGATCCCGGCTATGCTAATTTTAAGTACACCCAAAGCTTCAATCCTATGAGTATCCAGTTTCAAAGCTTATCAAAGAATGCTCAAAGCTATTTTTGGGATTTTGATAATGGCACTACTTCTACAAATGCCAGCGCCTTTGTTACCTATTCTTTTGCACGCATTTACCATGTATGCCTTACCATACAAGACAGCTGTGGAGTGTATGATACCCTTTGTCATGATGTAAACCTGGTACCATTTTCTAACCCCGATTTGGAGTACCTAAATGCGATAGAAATTTACCCCAACCCTACCAGCGGAATTATACATATCAAAAACCCAGGGAGCCACGAAAATGCCACGAACATATCCATAGTAGATGCCAGCGGAAAAGAAATAATGCGCACCTCATTTAGCGCCAGCGATGAATCTCCAAGTCTCAACATTAGTACTTATCCTGCCGGTGTGTACCTCCTAAAGGTAAAGGTGGGTACCGAAAGTAGAAACCTGAGGATTACTAAAATGTAAGGTGGTGAAATGAATAAGTATTGAGACTAGGTTTAATAAAAATTAGTCGTCTTCCTTTACTTCTTCATAGTCCACATACTCACCCGATACTTTATTGCCCTGCTTATGGTGGCGAGGGTCATAGGTTATCGTTACATCACCCTCTTTCTTTTGATAAGGCTCATTTTGGTTTAAAGGCCCCTCTTGTTTTTTAACAAAAAGGCTACGTACCAGCCGGCTGATGAAATAAAATATGACTAGAAAAAAAAGAAATCTTAATAATCCCACTACTTACTTAAATATAAATTTCGTTCTGCATAAATCTTCTTGAAAACCGGATCTCTAAGACTATCTATAAAATAGATTTTCTCACCTGTTGATTTCATTTCAGGCCCCAAGTTCTTATTTACATTTGGGAACTTATCAAAAGAAAACACCGGCTGCTTAATGGCCCAACCCTTTTTTCTTGGGTTAAACTTAAAATCGGTCACTTTATTTTTCCTCAACATCACTTTCGTGGCGTAATTTACATAAGGCTCGTCATAGGCTTTTGCAATAAAGGGCACCGTACGAGAGGCTCTTGGATTGGCTTCAATTATATAAACCACATCGTCTTTTATAGCAAACTGAATATTTATTAATCCTACCGTCTTCAGCGCTCTAGCTATCTTATTGGTATGATCATGAATTTGTTGCATTACCAAATCTCCTAAATTGAAGGGAGGTAAAGTGGCATTACTATCACCCGAGTGTACACCACAAGGTTCTACGTGTTCCATTATCCCGATAATGTGAACATTTTCGCCATCGCAAATAGAATCAGATTCAGCTTCTATAGCTCCTGCCAGATAGTTATCCAGCAGTATCCTGTTGCCAGGGAATGTTTTGAAAAGCTCTACCACGTGGTGTTCAAGCTCATCTTGGTTAATCACAATTTTCATTCCCTGTCCACCCAATACATAACTAGGTCTTACCAAAATTGGGAAGCCTAATTCATCGGCCAAACTACGTGCTTCTTCAGCATTGGTAATCACGCCAAATTTTGGATAAGGAATATCGTTGGCTTTCAAAAGCTCAGAAAAACGTCCACGGTCCTCAGCCAAATCCAGCGATTGGAAATCGGTACCGATTATCGGAATATTATATCTATCAAGCTTTTCAGCCAGCTTAAGGGCGGTTTGTCCACCCAACTGCACTATTACGCCTTCAGGCTTTTCATTTAAAATAATGTCATATATGTGCTCCCAAAATACCGGCTCGAAGTACAATTTATCGGCAGTATCAAAATCTGTTGAAACCGTTTCAGGATTACAATTTATCATTATGGTTTCGTATCCGCATTCCTTTGCAGCAAGCACACCATGCACACAGCAGTAGTCAAATTCTATCCCCTGTCCTATACGGTTTGGGCCCGAACCTAAAACGATAATCTTTGGTCTATCGGAGGCTACGCTTTCATTCTCAGCTGCCCTATTCCCATGTTCGTCCTGTACATCGTTTTCAAAAGTGGAGTAGTAATAAGGCGTTTGTGCTTCAAACTCAGCCGCACAAGTATCTACCAATTTCCACACCCTGTTGATGTTCATTTCCAATCGCTTGGCTTGCACCTCACTTTCTAATTTGCCAATCATGTGGGCAATTTGCCTGTCGGCAAAACCTTTTTGCTTGGCTTCCATCATCAACTCACGTGGAAAATTATCAATGGTATATTTTTCAATTTGCTTTTGCGTATTCACCAGGTCCTCTATTTGCTTAAGGAACCACATATCTATGCGGGTAATTTCCTGAATTCTTCTTAATGGTATTCCCAGTTGGATAGCATCATAAAGCACAAACACGCGGTTCCAGCTAGCTTTTTCAAGCATCTCCAGCACCTTATCCTGGTCGGTATAACCTTTACCATCGGCACCCAATCCGTTTCTTTTTATTTCTAATGATTGAGCGGCTTTGTGCAGCGCCTCCTGGAAAGAACGACCAATACCCATTACCTCTCCTACCGATTTCATTTGAAGTCCCAGTCTTCTATCAGCACCTTCAAATTTGTCAAAATTCCAGCGTGGGATTTTTACAATTACATAATCTAAAGTAGGCTCAAAATAAGCCGAGGTAGTTTTGGTAATCTGATTCATCAGCTCATCCAAATGATAACCAATGGCCAGCTTGGCCGCAATCTTAGCAATAGGATAACCTGTAGCCTTACTTGCCAATGCCGAAGACCTTGACACACGTGGGTTAATCTCAATGGCTACAATATCTTCATTGGCGTCATCACTCACCGCAAATTGCACATTACATCCACCAGCAAATGTTCCGATAGAGCGCATCATCTTAATGGCCATATCGCGCATTTTCTGGTAAGTAGTATCAGATAATGTCATGGCCGGAGCCACTGTGATAGAGTCACCCGTATGGATTCCCATAGGGTCCATATTTTCGATAGAACAAATGATAATCACATTGTCATTTGCATCGCGCAATAGTTCTAGCTCATATTCTTTCCAACCCAAAAGGGCTTTATCAATCATTACCTCATGGATGGGAGAAGCCTCTAAACCTCTCGATAAAGAACTTTCAAATTCCTCTTTTGTAAAAACAAAGGTGGCTCCTGAGCCTCCCAAGGTAAATGATGGCCTGATGCACAGCGGAAAACCAAACTCCTGAGCTATTTCTTTACCATTCAAAAAAGAAGTGGCCGTTTTGGCTGGAGCAACTGGAATATCAATCTTCCCCATCAATTCTTTAAACTGCTCACGGTCTTCGGTAATATTGATAGCATCAATATCTACTCCTATTATTTTTACGCCATGTTCTTCCCAAAGGCCATCTTTGTCTGCCTCTATACAAAGGTTCAAAGCGGTTTGTCCACCCATGGTAGGTAGCACGGCATCTATTTTTTGTTCTTTTAATATTTTCTCTAATGAAGCCACTTCCAACGGAAGTAAATACACATTATCGGCCACTACCTTATCGGTCATAATGGTGGCTGGGTTTGAGTTTATTAAAGTAACCTCAATACCCTCATCACGAAGTGAACGTGCGGCTTGAGAACCTGCATAATCAAACTCACAAGCCTGACCAATTACAATTGGGCCGCTTCCTATTATTAATATCGATTTGATTGAATTATCCTTTGGCATATATAAAATCTCTTAGAACTCAGAAAGTTGGAATAAATTTAAACACTTGACAAAAAAAAAGGTGTTACCATTGGCAACACCTTTCTTAAATACTATTTGAAAACCAAAACTCAATTAGGCTTTGTGGTTACCGTCATGAGAAACTGTTAATCTCTTACGGCCTTTGGCTCTACGAAGTGCAAGAACCTTACGACCGCTTGCTGATGCCATTCTCTCACGGAATCCGTGCTTATTTTTTCTTTTTCTATTCGAAGGTTGATAAGTGCGCTTCATCTTAATATATCTTTACCGTGCTTATTTCTATTTTCGGGCTGCAAATATACAAGTATCTTTAAATGATACAACACTAATAAAACAGATATTTTATGTCTTATTTTCAAGGTAAAACCATTTGGGTAACAGGGGCTTCCTCCGGAATTGGCGAAGCTACTACCAAAGCACTTGCCTCACATGGATGTCAACTGATAATTTCGGCACGCAGAAGACCAGAACTGGAACGCGTGAAAACCGAATGTGAGAATCCTGAAAACATACACATACTACCCCTCGACCTTGAGTTACATAACGAAGCCGAGCTACGGGTAGATGAAGCATGGAAAAAATGCAAGGGAATTGATATCCTAATCAATAATGGCGGAATGGGGCAATTTGGAAATTCATTGGACACCCAAAACGAAGTAGAACGCAAAATTTTCGAAATAAATTATTTTGGAAATGTAGCACTCAGCAAAGCTTTACTTCCTAAAATGATAGAAGCCGGAAAGGGTCAGATACTATCAATAGGAAGCATAGCCGCTAACTTTGGTCAGGCCAAACTTGCCGCCTACTCGGCTTCCAAAGCTGCACTAAAACTATACTACGAAAGCCTGAATCAGGAATTGAAAAATACACCAGTCAAAATACAAGTGGTGAGCCCTGGTTTCATTCAAACTAATGTTACGCTCAATTCGTTGAATAGTGATGGTAAACCTTTAAACAAAAACAGTCCCGCTCAAGAAAACGGCATGCCTGCTGATGTATTTGCTAAAAAACTGATGAAAGTCATGAAGGGAAATAAATTCCATGCCTACATTGGCCGCAAAGAATTATTGGCAGTGCCTTTGCATACGTTGTTTCCCAGGTTGTTTTATAAATTGCTTAAATAAACTGCAGGCCTCCAGCTACAAGTTTGTAGCAGTACGCTCAATGCAGCACATCATTAATAAAATATAAATGAGAAACTTTAAGAAGC
>JAUICR010000167.1 GCA_030427785.1 Bacteroidia bacterium
GGGTATATGAAGGCGTTCTCACCCCTAAAGTAAAGGCGCAATTCACTGAGATTACGGGTAAGGCACTTAAAGTCTTTTTAAGAGATAGCATTAACGAGCGACTGAAATCAGCTATTGGTGTTGATGGTAGGGATTCAGATCATTTGGATCAAGCTGACGAATCAAACAGCAGCGCTGAATCGGTGGAAGATGTAGATAAAATTGTAACAACGGATGAGGAAATTGAAGGTTTTCAAATTGTCAGAGCAATATTAAGAAAGGCGGTCCAAGTTGATAGGATTGTTGCAAGAGATACGCAAAGCTATTTCGGAGTATTATTGGATGACAATAATAGAAAGCCAATATGCCGGTTACATTTCAACGCAAAGCAAAAGTACATTGGTACTTTTGATAAAGGTTTGGACGAGGCCACAGAAAAAGGCTGGACCATCGCTGATATGAAAAACGATTGGAAAGTGGTTTATCCGTTTGAACTAAGCAAATAACTTCCAATAGTAACTGTCAAATATTGCCGATGCAGAACTTTACACACCTCATTATTATAGGTTTTGTACTGCTGTTCGGTTTTGCTGTAAAGGCACAAGATTCTACGCAGGCCAAAACTTCGGTAAAACTATCACAACAAGTCATCAACCCCACCACCATGGCGTGGCAGCTGCAGTTGGAAGAGTTTTCAATTTTTGATACCGAAGGGCAAGATGGCTTTGCGCAAAACTTTCGCATCCGTGGAATTATTCCGTTGCGAAAAGGTTTCTTAATAAATGTGCCGCAACTGTGGCGCGTAATCGGGTATGTAAACACAGCGCCCAGTGGCAAAACAGGTTTGGGCGATTTTACTTTGAATCAGTTTTTCATTCTCTCTAAAAAGAAATGGGGGCAATTTGGTGCCGGTTGGAATTTAACCGCACCAACCAATACTTCACCAGAATTGGGCTCACCACAATGGTCGGTTGGCCCTGCTTTGACAGTAACGTTTACCAATCTGGGCAACTGGCAGATGTATTGGATTATGGAAAACTTTTTCTCCGTTAGCCAAAATGACCAATACGGAAACAATGCTTTTATGGTATTGCAACCCAATATTTTTTACACCTGGGCAAACGGTGTTTATGCTGGTATAGAGCCCGAATGGCAATACGATTATAATACAGGAAATATGGCAATTCCGCTAGATTTTAGAGTAGGATACGTGTGGAGTGGCAAGCTGAAGTACAACGCATACATAGAGCCCGAATTTATGGCCTACCGCTCAGATGGCTACACCAGAAACTTGACAAACTTTGGTATCCGCGCAGGTTTTAGGTGGTATTTGCCTATGAAGTAATACAAGATATTAAATAACCAAAATTGGTTATTGAACATTCATCGCTAAAAAGACAATTATGAACAAAACTACTTATTATTCGCTTTTCCTTTTTTTATCCCTGTCCGTGGCAAGTTTTGCCCAAGAAGGAAAAAAAGAGGGAGGAAGTGACGCTCAGGCTAACAATCCGCTGGCAGACATGACAGCTCTGAATTTCCATAATTACTATGTGCCTAAACTCACAAATGCCCCTGCAGATAGCTACACGAACACCTCTTGGGTTCGCTTTGCCAAGCCGTTTGCCAATGGCAAATTATTGCTCAGAGCATCAGCACCCATCAACACAGTGGGGACACCAGATGCTACTGGCGTGGTAACCACCACCAATGGCTTGGGCGATATTAACGCATTTTTGTCGTACAATTTTGTTTCTAAACCCACCGCAACCATGGGCATTGGACCGCTAATAACTGCACCAACAGCCGCACATCAGGCGTTAGGATCTGGCAAATGGCAAGGTGGGTTAGCTTTTGTTGCGTTCATCGTAAAATCGCCTGTATTTCAATATGGTGGGTTAATTACTTGGCAAACGAGTTTTGCAGGTGATGATAGCCGTTCCAATACCAACAATGCAGCCGTTCAGCCTTTTTACTTTTGGCAATTGGGTGGTGGCACCTATATGCGCGGAGCACCCGTTTGGTATTTCGATATTGAAAATGGAACCTATAATGTGCCTATATCGCTCGGAATTGGCAAAGTGGTAAAAGTGGGAAAAACCGTTTTCAACCTTTTTGTGGAACCTCAATACACTATGCTAAGTTTTGGAACGCAACCTCAATTTCAACTTTTTACAGGTATTAACTTGCAGTTTTTAAAAAACTAAATACCTAACCATGATAATTTTTATTTTTAACTAAGTGTACTTTAAACAATTAGCTCTATGAGAATTTTAAGATTTCTAAGCATTGTAGCAATAGTTTCGATGCTTGCAGGTTGCTATCCCAAAGGCCCTGAATACGTAGATGACCTTGACGTAACGTTTACCAGTTACGATGAAAGTTTCAATTTCCAAGCCCTAAAAACCTATGCCATTCCAGACAAAATTGTGATTGGCTTTGAAGTAGACAAAACGGGTGATACAACAATTGAATACATGAATGCCATTGATGCAAACAAAATATTGAGCCAGGTAAACTTTAATATGACCGACTATGGTTGGACTAAAGTAGATGTTGACCAAAACCCAGACATGCTGATGATGCTGGGTGGTATTTCTACCACCAACTATTTTTACGACTATTGGTACAACTGGTGGTATGATGACTGGTATAATTGGGGTTGGTATTACCCTCCTTACGTAAGCCTGTCAAGCTACACTACAGGCTCTTTGATTACTGTTTTTGCTGATCCAAATGAGAATAACCCTCTTAATAAGGTAGATCCTGCCTGGATTTCTATTAACAATGGAATCCTAACACAAGGCAATGACATTAATCGTGTGTTAAATGCCATAGACCAAAGTTTTGAGCAATCAGAATATCTAAAAATTAATTAAACAGCAACGCGATGAAAAAATATCTAATTTATTCTTTGTTTCTGCTAGCTGGCACGATACAAGGACAAGTTCAAAGCTATACCAATATTTCTTACTCCATAGGATTTGGAATAGGTGACCTTGGCGAATACGTTGGTCAGCCAAGTTTTAGAGGTGTTGCCGCTGAATACAATGTGATGATGACAAACAATGTAGGAATCGGTATTTCAGCAGGTTGGAATGTTTTCTACAAAGAGGAAGATTTTGCAACCTATACCTATGAAAACAAATCCATCTCTGGAAAACAGTTTCGATATAGCAACAATGTGCCGTTATTATTTAAGGCAACTTATTTTTTTACAGAAAAAGACAAAGTGCAGCCGCTGGCTTCTTTAGGTATCGGTACTATATATACCAAACGCGACACTGAGTTAGGCCTTTATAAAGTGACCCAAGATGCATGGAATTTCTGCTTAGCGCCAGAAATTGGTGTACTCTATTACCTAAACCCGCAAAATGCTTTTTCCGTATCCATTAAATACTTCAATGGCTTTCAGTCAGGCAATGAATTGGATGAGAGCCAGAATTATTTCTCCTTGAATCTTGGTTTCACGTTTTGAGCCTAAGGGCTGAATAAATTTGAAGGATAATTGAATTCCCGTTTATCTGCCTGCAGATGGAACCTTATGAATTAATAATACATTTGAGAACAGCATTAAACCATTATACTATCATTATGAAAAAAGCACTACAACTATTTTTACTCCTTAGCATATTCCTTGCAGCCGATGTGAGTGCCCAAGTAAAAAGCGACTACGACAAAAACACCGACTTTTCAAAATTCAAGACCTATACTTTTGCCGGATGGCAACAGGATAGCGATAAACAATTGAATGATTTTGACAAAAAGCGAATCCTTGACGCTTTGCAATCTGAGTTTGAAAAACGAGGTATGACGCTGGTGAAAGAAGGCGGTGATGCAACCATTACGCTTTATCTGGTACTGAACGAAAAAACCAGCACTACTGCCTATACCGATTATACTGGCGGCTATGGCTACGGCCCGCGCTGGGGGTGGGGCATGGGGCCTGGTGGCGGCATGGGTAGCTCAACTACTACCTACAGCCAATCCGATTATTTAGAAGGAACAATGGTGATAGACATATACGACTCAAACGGTAGAAAAATGATTTGGCAAGGAGTATTAACCTCCATTGTAAATGACAATCCGCAAAAAAGGGAAAAAACCATTCCTAAAAAAATTGCCAAGCTAATGAGAAAGTACCCTGTGGAAATCCAAAGATAAACTGGACTTACGTTCTCAATAAAAAAACTGAACACAACTGGAAGGGCCAAATATCCTCCCGGTTGTGCTTAGTATATCAATCACTCCATTTTATTTTGAAATATCGGTATTTGGCAATTCGCCTCCATTTAGCCAGATTAAATACATCCATTTTGAGCTATTGCTATAAAATAGAAAGCGCATAAACTTTAAACCATGCAAAACCAACTTGCAAAACTGATTTTTTACCTTTTGCTGATTGTGGCTTGTAATGTGAAATTAGCTGCACAGGACAAGCCTAAAATGATGGCCCTCATGCGTGACTCTACAGATCAAGCATTGGACATGAGTGATTTTCTAATTCAAATGCATGGGTTTATCCCCGTACCTCAACTTATTACCGAACCAGCCTTAGGAAGCTTTGGTTTTATGTTGGCTCCTGTGTTTATTACGCCAAATAAGTACCAAAAAAAGGGTGAATATGTGGCCCCAAATATTACCGCGGCTTTTGGAGCGTACACTGCCAACAAAACTTGGCTGTTTGGGGCAATGCGCATTGCTTCGCTACCTAAGTACAAATTAAAATACCGCGTGGGTGCAGGCTATGGAAATATCAACATGGATTTTTACAGAACACTACCTGTACTGGGGGAGCAAAAATTTTCTTTTAATTTTCAAGCCACTATTATCTATGCTTCCCTCCTAAAAGAGATTGCAAATACAAATGTTTATGTAGGGTTGGATTACTTATTTGTGAATAATGATGTTACACCTGAGTTTAGCTTTTCTAAACTACCCGATTTTATTGATAATAAAGATTTGAGCAGCAACCTGAGCAGTGTTGGTTTTAATGTAGAATATGACATGCGCGACAATATGTTTACCCCAAACAAAGGCCTGTATGTAGTTTCTAATTTTAGAGTAAATGCTGATTGGACCGGCAGTGATTATACCTATCAGAATCTAACATTTAATGCATTTCAGTTTTTTCAAACTACCCAAAAACTAGTGAGTGGTTTCCGTTTTTCAACTAAACTACAGTTTGGTGATGCACCATTTTATACCGAACCATTTATAAACTTGCGTGGTGTACCGATGGCTAGATACCAAGGTACACAAACCTATGTGGTGGAAACTGAACAGCGATACGATTTTACCAAACGCTGGAGCGGGGTATTTTTTGGCGGCTTAGCCAAGGCACCTACCGAAAAAGTAGATTTCAATGAATCGCTACTAGTGTATAACTATGGCACTGGTTTTAGATACCTACTGGCACGTAAATTTAAACTAAGAGTAGGTATAGACGTGGCTTGGAGTAATAGCGATTTTGGTTATTATATCGTTTTTGGCTCAGCTTGGAATAATCGAAGCTAACTGTGACCTCCCATTTTTCTACTTTCTTTTAGGCTCTCTCAAAGCTTTTTTGCCTAAGGTAATGAGTACAGCTTTACATGCCTTACTTTTGAGCACATCAGCTTATGTCGCAAAAACCTTATTCAGCTTTTGATAGCCAACATGATTTTTCTGAAATCGACCATATAATTATAGGGTCAGGTATCGGGGGGCTGACTACGGCCAATTGGCTTGCAAGTGCTGGGCAAAAAGTAGTAGTGCTCGAGCAACATTACACTCCTGGTGGTTTTATGCACAGCTTTAAACGAAAAAAAGGTTTTAACTGGGATGTAGGCGTACACTACATGGGCAACATGGAAAAAACTGAATCATTAAGAGGTTTTTTCGATTTTCTCACCGAAGGCAAAGTAGAATGGGAATCTATGGGCGAGGTGTACGATGAGGTGCATATTGGAGATGACGTATATCAAATAAAAGCCGGGAAAGAAGCTTTTGAAAAACAGATGACCGCTTACTTTCCGGAGGAATCTGAAGCGATAAAAAGGTACCTGAAGCTAGTAGAAACATCTAATAAATGGGCTAGTGCCTTTCTATTCGAAAAAACGTTTAAACCTATACTGAGATACACTATTGGGCCCTTTATTCGAAGTTTTTTTAGTCGCTATTCTCAGCGTACTACCTTGGAGGTGCTGCAATCATTAACGAATAACAAAAGGCTTATAGCTGTGCTTTGTGCACAGTGTGGCAACTATGGCTTGTCACCAAACGTAAGTAGCTTCAGCGCGCATGCTTTGGTCATTGGACACTTTATGCAAGGTGGTTATTACCCAAAAGGAGGAGCCGACCAAATTTCACTAAAGGCCATCGAAAAGCTAACAAAGCTGCAGGGACGTGTATACATCAATGCTGAGGTAAGCGAAATTCTGGTCAATAAAAATAAAGTGACCGGAGTGGTGGTAAATGGCCAAACCATTTTATGCAAAAGCGTGATTAGTAATGTAGGTGTCTACAATACATTTACACGCTTACTTCGCAGCAGCCCTAGTCCATTTTCGGAGGTCGATTTTAAGGAGGTAAAAGCCTCTACCGCACACGTTTGTTTATATGTAGGATTAGACGATTCGAGCGAGAATCTGAAGTTACCCAAACACAACCTGTGGTGCTATGAACATGAAGATATTGACACCACCTTTTCTAATATTGACTTAAAAGGCGCTCCCTCGCAGTTTTCTTATATTTCTTTTCCTTCAGCCAAAGACCCTGAATGGTCTAGTAACAATCCGGGAAAAGCTACAATTCAGGCCATCACCAAGGGCAATTTTGAATGGTTTGAAAAATACCAGAATCAGCCCTGGATGAAACGCGATGAGGAATACAAAAAAATGAAACAGCAATTTGAAGAAGAAATGCTTGAAAGGCTGTATCAACTCTTTCCTCAAATAAAAGGACATGTGGTGGTAACCGAAGTTTCAACCCCTCTCTCTACCAAGCATTTTTCCAATTATCATCATGGAGAAATATACGGATTAGAGCATACCCCTGCTCGTTTTAAACTCCCCTTCCTGCGTCCCGAAACAAAAATTAAAGGCCTAAGGCTTACCGGCCAAGACACCACAATAGTGGGAGTAGCTGGTGCTATGCTTTCGGGAATGCTGACTGCCATTACCATCCTAAAATTTAGAGTATGGAAAATCTTTAAAGAAATACGAACTGCAAACTACTAGTGTAGCTTCTACCGTTCCCTCTTACTTCTCGTAATTCACCCATTCTATTCGGAAAAATACCTGCACTGTTTTGGAGAGAGCCTTAATTAGTTCCTAAAATGTTTTATTTGCTTTTGAAAGCAAACTAATTCTAGCCAATTAGCCGCACAATGAATAGCAATTCTGTTACCCATGGGTTAAAAAATAATTGGATACCATTTACTTTATTGGTGGTGGTCAATGGGTTTGTTGGTAGTTTGGTAGGTTTAGAGCGTAGCATTTTCCCGGAGTTTGCTCAGCAGGAGTTTGGATTGACTTCTTCTTCGGCCATTCTATCCTTTATCATCGCTTTTGGAATAAGTAAAGCTATTGCCAATTACTTTACAGGTAAGTTCTCCAACAAAATTGGCCGCAAAAACCTCTTGGTACTAGGCTGGCTTGTTGCTCTGCCTATCCCCTTTATGCTTATACATGCACCAACCTGGAATTGGATCATTTTTGCCAATATACTTTTGGGCATAAACCAAGGCCTCTGCTGGAGCAGTACCGTGGTGATGAAAATTGACCTTGTGGGCCAAAAAGATCGTGGACTTGCCATGGGTATCAATGAGTTTTCTGGTTACCTAGCGGTAGGCGTTATGGCCTTTGTAAGTAGCGTAATTGCACAGCATTATGGAGTAACCCCCTACCCCTTTTATCTGGGGCTCTTGTTAACCGTAGTTGGTCTTATTCTTAGTTTATTTTTTGTA
>JAUICR010000168.1 GCA_030427785.1 Bacteroidia bacterium
TGTAAATTTTAACGGAAATAATTTTCAAGGTGTGCAGGCTGCCGCCATTAGCAATACCAATATGGGAGCTATGGAGGGCGTTCAGATGTCGGCTATTTCTAATATTAATTTAGGAACGATGGAAGGGGTACAGATAGCGGCCATATCTAATGTACAACGAGGTAAAATGAAAGGAGTACAATTGGCTGCAATTTCTAACTATTCGGATAAGGATATTGATGGTGCCCAATTGGCCGTAGTTAGTAATGTGTGCCGCCAAAAAGTAAACTCAGGGCAACTAGCTGTTATTTCTAATTATGCTCGGAGAACTGAGGGCCTGCAGTTTTCACTATTTTCTAACGTGGTGAGCGATACTAACAATAGCACGCAAATAGCTCTTTTCATCAATACCGCAAAAACCAACAACGGTACGCAATTGGGCTTGGTCAATTATGCTGATACATCAGCCGGTGTACCCATTGGTTTTGTCAGTATTGTAAAGCATGGTTATCACAAACTAGAGGTATCAGAAAATGAACTGCTGGCAACGGGTTTGGCTTATAAAACAGGCGTAAATGCGTTTTACAATATTTTTGAAGCCAGTGTTAGTCAAGATTTCTTTTTTGCCACCTATGGCCTGGGGTCGCAGGTAGCATTGGGCTCTAATCTCAACCTGGGTTTTGAGTTAAAGGCCAGCAAGGTGTTTGATTATAGAGGAACTAGTTTTGAGTACCAACCCAACCTTTTCAGGTTTTCCATGCCTTTTGTTTTTCAGCCTACCAAGAATTTTGGAGTATCTATTGCTCCTGTGCTTAACTACTCAGTTACTAAAACTAGTGTTGATCAACAACCATCCAAAATCTCAGGAAATTCCTTTTACGAAAACTACGCTAGCAACCACTATGAACAAGCGTGGATAGGGGCAAGGCTTTCCGTTTTATTCTTATAGAGATTGTTTTTATATCAAGCTTTTCCCAGTAAGACTTTTAGTTTGATATATGATGGATTTAATACTTGAAATATGCGGTTAACGATTCTAAACCTAATTAGCTGGAACTTGCCTATTTTGAATTTAGCCTTTTGCTTTTCGTAAAGACCCTGAGCAAACTCATATAATGCGATATCGTAGATTAAAATTGCTTTAAGTTCATTCAATGTTTCTTGGTCTGGTCGAGGCTGTTTTGTTCTAGATATTCCTTTGTTTTTTTTGAGATATGTCAGTATAGGCCAATTCAAAATCTTTCCCATCATTAATAAAGAAGTGTCAAAGTCTTCTGTCAATCCTATGAGTTTGATTTTTGATTCTAAATGTTCTTTTGCAATGGAAATAATGTTTGGTTCATTTTCTACCTTTTCAATACCTGTAATGTATTTGGTTTGAATGTTAAACCCATACGGGCATTTAGCAAAAGCAATTATGTTATTTATCCCATCTGGTATGTTTCCAAATTTTTCGGGATAATCAATTGAGTATTGGTAGCTTGAAATAACATGCTCGATAGGATCTCTTAAAAAAGTAAAATAGTTTGCTGGTCTGTTAGAAAACTTGTGATATCCATATCTAAAATGGCCCATCACTGTTCGCAGTTCTGGCTTGTCTACAAAGCCTTTTTTTCGTGAAGGTTCATCATAAACTAATTCAATTGTATTAGGGTTCTTATGTCTTCTGATAACAAGACCCTGCAAGCTCATCCCTGCCGTTTTCGGAATGTGCATTATATAGTTAATGGGCTTTTCTTCTGATTTCAAACTGTGGTTTTAAGTGGGGAAAATAGTAATACGGAATCAGAGTGCTTTTATACAATCAAAAAAAAAACAGAATTAGAATAAGGGTGTTTCATTTCTGAGTTGTCATAGTAGCAAATAACAATAATCAAAATGAAAGTTTTAAACCTAACAGCCCTTTTACTTTTCTCATTATTTGCTCTTGGTGTAGCCCAAGCACAAGACTTAACTCAAACTATTAGAGGAACGGTAATAGACAGCGACAACCAGCAAGGACTTCCTGGTGCAAATATTTTTTTGCCACAGTGGGGTGTGGGCACCACCACCGATTTTGAAGGAAACTTCAGAATAGAAAATGTGCCGGTGGGCAGAGCCACCGTAGTAGTAAGTTTTATAGGCTATGAAGATCAAGTCTTATCAGGAATAGTAATCAATTCAGCTACGGAGGTGGTATTGCGTATTGAACTGCTAGAATCTATCAATTCGCTGGATGAGGTAGTTGTGACAGATGCTCAAAGCAAAAACCAACCTGTGAATGAAATGGCACTGGTAAGCGCCCGCACTTTTTCGGTAGAAGAAACCAAGCGTTTTGCAGGAGCTATAGATGACCCCGCTCGCATGGTATCAGGCTTTGCTGGTGTAAATAATGACCCTGAGGGCAACAATGATATCATAGTAAGGGGAAACTCGCCTCGTGGTGTATTATGGAGATTGGAGGGTGTGGAAATACCAAACCCCAATCACTTTTCGGATGAAGGTGGAACTGGCGGACCTATTAATGCTTTGAACAGCTCGATGCTTGGTAATTCTGATTTCTACACAGGAGCATTTGCACCACAATATGGCAATGCCTTATCCGGAGTTTTTGATATAAATCTTCGTACCGGAAATAATGAGAAGCGTGAGTACTCCTTGCAGGCAAGTACACTTGGCTTGGATGTTACAGCCGAAGGCCCTTTTAAAACAGGATACAAGGGGTCCTATTTGGCCAACTATCGCTATTCGTCTCTTTCATTGTTGGATGCCGCGGGGATAGTAGACTTTGATGGAGTTCCAAAATACCAGGATGGAGCCTTTAAGGTGATGCTTCCTATCAACTCTTCGCATAGTATTAATGTCTTCGGTTTTGGCGGTACCAGCAGCATTACCACTCGTGAAACTGCCGAAGATGACGACAGTAAAGTTTTGGCGAAAGCCGATGTGGGAAATAAGGTAGGTGCGGCTGGTATGGCACATATTTTTAAGGTAAACAAGCAAGGGTATTTGCAAACCACTCTGTCGGCTTCGGCCAATGTGGCCTTATTTAGCTACGAAAAAGAAAATGGGAATGGTGGTTTTTACGATGATTATACCGAGGATTTTACCAATACCACCCTAGGAATAACTTCAATTTATAACCATAAGGTAAATGCACAAAACAAGTTGAAAGTGGGGGTGATTTATCGTTCCTTAGGATTTGATATGCATAGCAAAAATTACGATGACGATGATGCAAGGTTAGAAACCCTATTGGATGACAAGGGAAGCACCAGCAGTTTGCAGGGTTTTGTAGAGTGGAAGCACCGCTGGAGCGAGGATCTTACCGTAGTAGGAGGGGTTCATTACTTACAGTTTATGTTGAACCAGAATTTTGCCATAGAGCCACGCCTAGCCATGCAATGGAAATTAGACGAGCGTCAAACTATTACCGCAGGAACGGGGTTGCACAGTAGGCTCGAAAGTGTAGCCATATACCTGGGGCAACAAACGGCTGCAGACGGAAGTATTAGTAAGCCCAATGAAAACCTTGGGATGTCTCAAGCAGCACATTTTGTGCTTGGCTATGGCCGCACCTTTGGCGATTACACCAATTTTAAAGCTGAGGTTTATTATCAAAACCTGTACAATGTGCCTATTGAAAATGTAGCAGGAAGCTATCGCTCTATGCTAAATGCCTCTAGCGGATATACCACAGATAATTTGGTAAATGCAGGAACCGGAGAGAACTATGGGATAGAATTGACCTTAGAGCAATACCTGCACAAGGGTTTTTATTACTTAGGCACGCTTTCGCTATATAGCTCGCAGTACACCGCTATGGATGGTGTGCAGCGCAATACGGCTTTTGCCGGGCGCTATGTTGTAAATGGTTTAGTAGGTAAAGAGTTTAAAATTGGCAAACCAGAAAAAGGTAGAATATTAATGCTAAACACTAAGCTAGCCATAATAGGAGGTAGACCTTATACACCTGTAGATTTGAATGCTTCGATAGTCGATCAAACTACTGTACTAGATGAAACAAATCCATATAGTATGCGTGGCGATAACATCTTAAAATGGGACTTAGCAGTAGGTATCCGCAGAAACTATAAAAATGTAACCACCGAATGGAAAATTGATATTCAGAATGTGACGAACAATCAGGCCAGATTGTATGCCTACTTTGATGAAACTACGCAAGGCCTGGACTATGGTGTACAGTTGGGCTTATTCCCAACCCTTAGCTATAGGGTTACTTTTTGATATTCATTAACCAAAAAAGAAATCCTGAAAAAAGTAACAGTAGCAGGTGATGACAAGGATGCAAAGTATATTGAGAATAATTCCGAGGCGCGCCATTTGCCCCATTTTTATGTAACCGCTGCTAAATACCACGGCATTGGGTGGTGTAGAAATAGGGAACATAAAGGCACAACTAGCGCCAATGGTAAGTGGTATTGCCAAGCTTAATTCAGGGATATTAAAATTTTGAGCTATTACAAACGAGATGGGAATAAACACAGCAACTAAGGCTACATTACTCATTACTTCGGTAAGAAATACTGCCAGGGCACAAATAAGCAGTATCAGTAAAAATGGATGCTGAAGCTCAGATTTTGAAATCCACTCACCAATAAGTTGTACCATTTCAGTTTGCTCCATGCCTTTGGCAATAGAAATACCACCACCAAAAAGCAATAGTATGCCCCAGGGTAGCTTTTTGGTGTCATTCCAGTCAAGCAAAGGTTTGTTCCATTTCTTAGGTTTTGATGGAATAATAAAAGCTGAAATAGCCGCTAGTATGGCTATGGCTGTATCGCTCAATGACTCTAATCCCGGTATTTTGCTTAGCTGCGTTCTTGTAATCCACAGCACAGCTGCAGCCAACATTAGGATTGCAATACGAATTTCTCCTGCTTGCATTTTACCCAAACCTGATATTTCAGCTTTTATCATGGTTTTTACTCCCTCTATTTTTTTGAGCCTCATAGGGTACATTAGCATAGAGTTTATAGTAAAAACTATAATAAATAAGATGGTAACCAAAGGCAAGGCAAAAAGAAACCATGAGGCAAAACTGATACTTGTTAGCTGATATTCATCTACCAGGCCTGCCAATACTAAATTGGGTGGTGTGCCTATGAGGGTAGTAATTCCACCAATATTTGCAGCAAAGGCAATACCTAGCAGTAGTGATACTTTAAAGTTACTTGCAGATTTTTTGTCATCGATTTTAGTCCCCAATAAGGCTGCTACCGATAAGCCAATTGGCAGCATCATTACGGTGGTGGCGGTATTGCTAATCCACATAGAGAGTAAGGCAGTAGCCAGCATGGTACCTAGTACTATTTTGCTGGGTTTATCACCGCTGAGGTTTATAATATTAAGGGCGATGCGTTTATGGAGGTTCCATTTTTCGATGGCTAGGCCCAATATAAACCCACCAAAAAATAGATATATAATAGGATTGGCATAGTTAGCCGAGGTACTTTTAAGATCGAGAATACCAAGCAATGGAAAAACCAAAATAGGAAGCAATGCGGTAACTCCCACTGGTAAGGCATTGGTTATCCACCAGCTAAGCATCCACAGTAGGCAGCCTAGCATTTTTAATTGGGGCTCATTAGCATCGCCTATTAATAAACAGAGCCCAAACAAGATTGGACCAAATAAAAGCTTAAGAAGTTGTTGGCTCATGGAGGTGCTAAAATAGCATGCTATTGGTTTTCCTTATTTTTCTTTTTGTTTCGCTCAATAAGTACTACTCCTATTAAGCTCACGCCAATCATAATTCCAAATAGAGCATTCAAAAACTCTCCTCCGCTAATTACGCCAAACAGAGAAAAAAGTACTGAGCCAGCTCCAATTGCTACAATTAGGTTTTCTGTGGGTTTAGTCATTTTCTATATGTTTTGGTATATCTACTTCTTTCAGTTTTCACCAAATTTACCTTGGTGGTTTCGGGTTCGTCACTAAGATAGATATGCTCTTTATCAGCCGCGGTAATAACCAATATCTGTCCATATTCTGCTGGCAAATTATGGGTTTCGGCACTTTCCCAGTGGCCTTTGCCGAGCACGGCTACTCGTTCCCCATTCTCCAAAATTCCTTCGTTGTATCGTATTTCTTTGTTGAAACCAAGAAAGCCTTCATCATCATGGCCATGTTTTTTTAGATAAGCCTTGAGCCTCTCTGTGGCATCATCAAAGAGCCCTGAAGTGAATTTTCTATCAATCACAATATTGCTCATAATACGATGATCATTTATCAGTGCATAGTGTTCACCATCTTTTATCAGGAATTTATTTGAAACTTCCTTTTCGATAATGGTTTTCCAATGGGAACTTTTTCCACTCGATTTTTTTTGCTCTACCAGCACAAAGTAATAGGAGCACTCACGATGGGAGAGGGGAGCTTGTAATGGTTCTTCGATAGGTAAAATATCGCCAACAATTTTTGCGATTTCTCCATTTCTAAAACCTGCAATTTTTTTCCATGGTGCTTTTTTTAGCTTCCTATTTATTCTGGCCTTTTTGCTAAAGAGGTAATTGTAAATGACCATAATCAGAAATAGGGCTATTACAATAAGATATATAGGGTGGGGCATTGTTGTGATGTTTGTTCAGGCGGCTGTACTATTGACTATCGCCATATTGACTTATTTCAAATAAATGACCATCGGGATCTCTAAAAAAGCAGCGAGTTTCTGCGCCATTTTTATGTGGTGGAGTAATGAATTGTGCTCCACGACTTTTTAGGATATCGTATGACTTTTGGCAATTCTTTACTCTTATGGTATAGGCATGGCTAACCATGTCTATTTCTGTAGGGACTTCAAAGTGGGTATTTGGTTTGTCCGCAGTAGGGCCTCCTGGGCTTACAATAAGAATCCAGTTTTCCAAAAACTCTAAAACCATAGAGTCTGCGCCATATTCTCTAAATAATGAAGCTCCTAAGATATCGAGGTAAAAAGCTTTGGATTTTTTTAGATTGCTAGAAACCAGAATAGTAGTAAGAGCTGAGCCTTCAAAAGGGCTTGGGCTTGTAGTCATAGGTGTGCTGTATCAAGCTGAAAAGATACTATTCCTAATTAAACAAATCTTCAAACCTGATGGATATCATTATTCTTTGGAGACGAGCTAAGTAAGTTTGGTGGCAAATTCATTTTCCAGAATTAGTATAACTAACTAAACACAAATCACTATGCTATCAAAATCACAAGCAAGGGCATTTTTTCTTGGCGGAACGGTGGTGACATTCCTGGTCTTTATAGGACTTACTGTCTACTCGCTTGCTCCAAGTAATGATCAAACAAATCATCAAAATATCACACCACAGGTGATATTGGGAAAAGAACTGTGGGAGAGTAACAACTGTATGGGCTGCCACAGTATAATGGGGGAAGGAGCCTATTATGCACCAGAACTTACCAAAGTGGTAGAAAGAAAAGGCGAAGGGTTAATTAAGGCAATCTTGATGTCTCCGGTACCATGGCAACCCAATGGTAGAAAAATGGTGGCTTACGGTATGACCGAAGAAGAAGCCGAGGCCATGGTAGAATACTTTAAGTGGATTGGAGAAATTGACTTAAATGGTTTCGATCGAATAGTATCACCATTGGCAAAAGATCAAGAATAACAGAATTAATCTCTAAGAAAAACTACGATGAAATATAAATCACAAAAAGTAGCCTACTGGTTTTTTGCATTATGCATGCTCTTATTGGTACTGCAATTAACCTACGGTTTTATCATGGGCTTTGCCCGCATAGGCATGGACGGACTCCATGACTTTATTCCATTTAACACCGCGCGTGCGGTGCATACTAATTTGCTGGTAGTATGGTTGCTCACCGGGTTTATGGGTGCAGCCTATTACATTATTCCCGAAGAATCGCAACGTGAGCTGGTAAGCGTAAAACTTGCCTATGTGCAGCTTATTACACTCGCCTTAGTAGGTGTAGCAGCT
>JAUICR010000169.1 GCA_030427785.1 Bacteroidia bacterium
TCTATTTTCTATTGATATACTTAGATGATCTTCCTGTGATATTGCACCGTTAAAATTGAAAGCCATAAACCCTGTATTTTTTGCCAAAAGTAGAAATGAAAAAGGCTCTGCAAAAAATGCAGAGCCTTTATTATACAAAGTGAAGCAAATTTTAGTGCTTCAATACTTTTTGTACCGTTGAACCTTGATTTGAATTGATTTTTACAAAGTATACACCTGCTGTGTAACCGGCCAAATCAAGCTGAATATCCTGATTGCTTACATCATAAGTTGAAATTACTTTTCCAGTAATATCCATCAATTCTATAGTAGTTACTTCAATATCTGAATCTTGAGTTTTGATAAACAAGGCTCCAGAAGTTGGATTTGGATACAGTGCTAGTTTTGACGCAATGTCCATTTCTTCTATCCCTATTTGATTAAAACCGGGAAGTTGTAAACCAACCATAATACGAGGAACCATATAGTTTAGAATAGTGTCTGAGTAGATACGACCTTTTGCAGACGACATATCAGGATTTGACTGCAAACTTGCCTGGTGAATAGTTACAGGTGGTGGTCCTGGATCAATAACTGTAGTTGCAATTGGAGAGTTTGGATTCCACCACTGCCATGGAGCTCCTTCGTTCTTTAGTAAGTCTGCTTTGTATGGTCTTAGGATTGCCATCAAACCTTCAGCATCAGCATTAATAGTCATTTGAGTTTGAATGGTAGCTCTGTACTGAAAGGTTTGTCCATATCTACTTCGCGCCTTCATAGTGTACGGATCGTTATAAGTAAAGCTTTGATAAGGAGCATTGTTACCTACTTTATTAGCTTTTACCATAAACAAGTTTGGACCTTGTACTTCTACCACATCTTCATTGGTAGTTGGTACAATTACTATCCCATTATCAATAGGTGCAAATGGATCTCTAATAGTATGAACTGTTACCATAGGAGGATCGCCAGCCTCTAACCAAGATGTATCTGCTAAAGCACCACCTGCATTACAAATAAAATGAATGTCAGTGCTATGGCCATTGCTCAGGTATAGGTTTAAAAGCCCACCAGTACCGTCAATTCCACCTACCAAGTTCTGGTTGATATACGATGAATCCGTAGTTCCAGGGTATACAAATTTTGGAATTTCCATTTCTGAGTCTTTATCTAATGTACCGTATGCTAACGCTACATAAGCCCCAGAACCTTCACCGTACAAAGTTATTTTGGTAGTATCTATACCGTAAGTGTTGGCTCCTGCCGCTTCTCCTTTTAAGGCGCGTACATTTTGCTTCATGTCCTGTACAGCCCTGTATACGGCATTTAGCAAAGTTGCTCTTCTTACTACTGGCCCGGTAGGTCCTGTAGCTAAGGGGTTCCATCCCAATCTATAATCTACTGAGATGGCCACAAAACCTCTTTTGGCCAGCTTAGTACACATCACAATAGCTGAGCTGTCTACTTTCAAACCATTAGGTGAACCATTTAATCCTGCTGGAAGAAAATTACCTGTATGGATGTAAATCACTACTGGTCTATCAGTAATGGTATCATTCATTGGCTCATAAATATCCATTTTTACATCTGATACCTTTACTACGGTGGTAGTATTAGAAGGGTCATAGTATTTTGCTGGAATGGGCTGACTGGTAGCCGTAAGTGTCTTCAAGTCCATTAAATCTGCCCCAACCTGCATTTGATTAGAAAAATCAGAATTTTTGAGGAAGTCAATATTTGTAGCATAAGTTACATCAGATGTAACCTTTACTTGTTGAAACACTTCACTGTGATATCTAATCTGTCCGCTAAGGATTCCGGCCGACATCAGGCCAAACGCAAGTAAAATTTTTTTCATAATAAAAATTGTAAGTAATAGGGCTCTAAAAATAACAAAAACTACTATGCATGCATAGCAGCGTAAACAAATATAACAACAGACTAATTAATCTTTTTCTTTAATGAATAAACTTATCAAGAATTTATAACTCAAACAAAATGGAGAAATACATCATGCGGCCCACGGTAGGCCCACCATACACTTGGTATACCTGATTGTTCAACAAATTGGAGGCGCCTATTTTAAATGTAGAATTCAGTTTCGGAACATTATAATTTACTTGTGCATCTACCAAACCGTAACTATCGATAAACCCAGTAAACTGCGGAGACCCTTCAAACGCAAACCCCTGAATCCATTTATAATTGATAGAATAACCAAACAAATGATCTTTTTTCTTGAATGGCTTATACCCTCTCCCGTTTATCCCTACGTTAAACTTATTTTTTGGCGTGTTAAAAGCTGGGATAATAGAATCAGCCACTGCTTCGGGATTAATATCCCCAGCGTACATTACCCTATTAATGAAGTTATCATTAGGGCTGGTATTAATCGTATTGAATGAATAATTGGCTAAAAGGGTGATTTTTTCGGTTAGGTAATAATTCAGACCTGCATTAAAACCTTGAGTGGTAACCAATCCTTGTGCATTAGCACTTACCCTATACGCCTGTACACTTTGAAACAATGAGGAGCTGGAATTGGCAAACACCAAATCGAGGCCGTATTGGTATCCAATAAAATCGGTGTACCAGCTGCTATAGAACCCCGCATCCAAAAACAATCTCTTAAGAATAGTGGCCCTATATCCAAGTTCTATAGTTTTTACTCTCTCGGGTGCAACAGGGTCTACATTAAAATATTGGAGTTTTGATCTATCCAAACTATTTCGATAGGTCTCGAAAGATGCTACCGTTACTAGTGAGTCATAGCCATTCAGGTTGCCTAATAGTATAGCTCTACCCACATCATAGTGCAAATATTGATCGGACAAGGTAGGGTTGCGCACAGCTGCACCAAACGATAACCTTACCGTATTGTTCTGGTTAATATCATATACTCCCGAAACTGCTGGTGAAAATAAAAAGTCAAAGTTTTGATTCTTATCCATACGTAGTGTGGCATTCAGTTTCAGCTTATTAGACACCATCCTTTTTTCAACGCCTACATAAGCACCAAACTCATTGTTTGTAATTTTTCTGTAGGTATACTCATAGTCTAGAATCACCCCATTAGAGTCTGTAATTGGTGTATAACTTTCTATCTCGTCAAAAATGTTTCCTTTAGAATCAGGCCTATACATTCTAAAATTACCTCCCACCTTTATGGTAGCCCAAGTGGGGTTAAATTGATACTCACCCATAAGGTGGTACAAGGCCGACTTATCATAAAACATAGATCCACCCTCAGTAAAAGTTCTGGTTGTAATATAATTAAACAAAGAATCATAAGCCGCTGAACCTGGTACTGGGCGGCTAAATTCACCATTATCTACATTACTTCTTACATTGTTATGCCAGCCCGAAATTGTAGAGTTGTATTTATTTAGAGAATCCTGATAAGGACCTTCAAACCATTGCTGGGCAGTCATTCCAGGAAAATCAACTGGATTATAGGTTCCTGTAAGTGCTGTAGTAGAATCACCATACCTAAATGTATTCCTCCAATTTCGGCTGTAAGCTGTATTCCAGTCAGCATCACTACCTATAGCTTCATTCATTTTAAATGCTGTAAGCACCGCATCATACGAGTTTCCGGCATCTTCATTGGTGGCATAAGCTCTTATAAAAAACTTGTCCTTTTTTTCTAATTGAATTATGTTTTGGAAGAAATTAATATCCTTTAAACTAAACCTGTTTTCACCTTGGTACACGGTAGTACCGTTTCCATAGTTGAAATTATAGCTCAGCTGTAGGTCCTTATTTATTTTATAATATAAGCCCAAGTTTGTTTTAAGATTGGAAGTATTATAATCCACTAAATCCTTCTCTTTGTAACCTGTTCTGTAAAATTTTCCTAAACCTGCTCTCCCATCCAATACTGCAAATAGATTATCGTAATCATTGCCACCTGTTAAGTCCTCATCACCGTATATATTTATGGCATCATAACCCCCGGGATTGCTAGCCGGTACATCACTATCATCAATAGGATTGTAGTTGGTAACTTCCCAATCATTGGCTTTTAGGTAAAAGAGATTTACCTTAAATGCGAAATTATCATAGTCCTTTTCCTTTTTTCCAATTTTGAATGACTCACCATAGCGCACAGCTGCTTCGGTAAGATTACGCTCCCCTACTTTTAAGCTCGCTGTTATTCCCTTAAAGTCAAATGGGTTTTTGGTATTCATAGAAATTACCCCATTAAATGCGCCTGGGCCATAAAAAGCAGTACTAGCACCAGCTATGATGTCTACATTCATTACATCCAGTTCTGAAGCTCCAAGAAAGTTACCCAATGAAAAATTCAAGCCAGGTGCTTGATTGTCAACCCCATCTATCACTTGAAGGGTTCTCACAGGTGAGGTACTATTAAACCCTCTTGTATTAATGATTTTAAAACCAATACTTGCCGATGTTAGATCTACTCCTTTTAGGTTTCCTAAGGCATCGTAAAAACTAACAGCAGGTGCCTCTTTAATGGCAATACCATCTAATGACTCTACGGTAAGTGCACTTTCGCGCTGCTTGGTGCTTAATCTTTGCTCTATGATGCTTACTTCCCCTAGTAGTTCAGCATTCTCTTCCAGTTCTACTTTTATCTCCTGCGTAGCACTATTTACCTGCAATTCTGTTTCGGTGTAGCCAATAAAGCTAACCACTATCGTTAATGGAAATGTAACCTCCTTGGGAACCTTCAAGCTGAATTTCCCATCAAAATCGGTTGTGGTACCCGCGCTTGTACCTTTTATCAGGACATTAGCGCCAATAATAGATTCGGAGGTTTTTTTATCCGTAATAACACCTTGAATCGTTTGAGCTACAGTGCTGCTCAATATGCTTAATGAAAACAATATCACCAATCCAAATCTCTGCATGAAGACCTTCTTTTTGTTTGGAGCAAACTACAAAAAATACTTCTTGAGATTTAATTCATTTTAATTTGTACAAAAAGTAAAACTTCAAAGTAGCCAACACCGGCTCTAAGTATAGTTCGATATTTTTTTTAACCTATTAAAAATCAGTTAAGTGAAAAACCCGTTTACTATTATTTCCGTTTTTACAGAAGATAAAATTGGATTTAAAGGAAATTCTGCTGCGGTAATACAGTTACACAACCCTATTAGTGGAAAGCAAATGCAAGCCATTGCAGCGGATCTAAATCAACCCGCTACCACATTTTTATGGCCTTCTTTGGTTACAAATACTTTTCATGTAAAATGGTTTGCACCTGATGCCGAAATAGGTCTTTGTGGCCATGGCTCCTTAGCGGCCTTCGCTTTTTTATCAGACACTGTAGGCATTGACACTAAGATGAGTTTGGATTATGGAAACGGACTCATTACCGGTTCTGCAAATGATGATGGTTCATGCCAGATGCAACTTGATGGCATCGAGGTTTTAGGTGAGCTGGCAATACCCCGGGTGCTAGAAGAGGGTCTTGGAGTAAAAGTAAAAGCCTACTACAAAACCAATAATAAAAATATTGTAGTGCTAGAAAACGAAGAGCAAGTAAAAAATATGAAACCCAATTTTGAATTACTTAGAACCTATGAAGAATTTGGGTACGCAGTTACTGCTCTTGGTAAAAATTGTGACTTTGTGAGTCGCACTTTGGTTCCGCACGTACAGCAGCTAGAAGACCACGCCACAGGTTCATCACATGCTGCTCTTGTTCCTTTTTGGAGTAAAATTTTAAACAAAACAGTAATGTTAGCCTATCAGTTGAGCCCCAGAGGCGGAAAATTTGAGTGCTCAATAATTGAAGGTGTGGTAACCCTAGCAGGAAATTACAAGGCAATAGTTCACGGTTATTTGAATCCCGAATTTGCAGTTGAGCCACAGGATAAGAACTAAAAGCGCAATAAAATCCAATATTATAATGGCTTTAACCTAACACCTCATGGTGTAATCGGGGGCAGGTGATTAGTCTATCATTTCAGACGGCAAGGTAGCAGCTTGCATGGACGTGTCAGTTGCCAACCTTATCCATTTTTCGGCCTCCTCAAATGCAGCCTTTTTTGCTGAAAATGTTTTGGCGCTATCCAGCTTTCCTTTTTTTGAAAACCAAACGGAATCCTTCCATGTGATACTATCCAGCTGATAATATTCTTTTTGCAAAGCACTAAAATCTTGATAGGTATAAGCCTCATCTTTTACCAAATAGTATACTAATCCTCCGTAATAGGACATTTCTAAGGAAGTATTTGTACCAAAAACAGAAACGGGAATTTTACCTAATTCCGTCATAAAATGAGCTGCTACTTTGGGCTTTGTTCTATCATGGCGCTTTATCAAACTATCAATTCTCAAAAGCTCGTCACCAGTTATTAGTGAATCTTCTGCGATAGTCTTTAGAGAATAATCCAACTCAGAGTTCATAAAAACTACCTCTCGCACCTCCGCATCCAGAATTAATGAAAAGAACTTTTTTAAGTTTTCGGCTGCATTGGTTTGTGCCTGGTTTAAGATATCCCTTAAATATGCTTGTTCCAGCAATTTTTGCAGAGCCTCAGCTTTAGCCTCTTTTACGTGCTGCGGGCTACTTTTACTACTAGCCAAAATTATTTCGAATCCCTTCACTCCTTTCTCGGGTATAAACCACGGATTGATAGAGGCGCTTAATATTTTTGGGGCCAATCCAATGAAATAGATTGTCTGATGTCTTTCATCGTACCTAAAGTTGTCTTCATTAAAATCTTTAAAATCAAACCCTGCCTTTACAGATCCTCGCCCCAGTATTACTAATTGCTTTTTACGGTGTAATTTATCTGCATATACCGAATTGAGCTCCTCTTCCCTAATTCTTTTGAACGAGGTAGAATCCAACTTTAAGGTATCCAGTTCTATTTTGTCCTTATAAAGCCGCCTCAATAAGTTAGTCTCATTTTTTTCGCCTAACAGCTCCTGCAAAGACTCTACAAAGGCATTGTACTCAGGGTCATTACATATATCAGGATAAGTATCATGAAAGTACTTCTTGATTTTTCTGCCTTGATTAAATCCTTTTATTTTCAATCCTTCCTGCGTTTTCATGGCTTCTACTGCCTCGTAAAAGTCAACCGCCATCATACTGTACTTTTTACCAATGCTGTCACTCTCTTCCTCTATATCTTCCAGGTATTTTCCTTTTAGAGAAACTATAACCTCACCATAGTACTCAGCGCTGATAAGCTGCCCGATGCTTTTGATGCTTTTAATGCTCACGGGTGTGTCTTCTAATGTTGGCTCTGATGGCCCAAAAATCCTGAATGGATCAAAATAAGAAAACACCAATACGGCAAGCACTACCAGAATTACTTGTACAATAAGCCCAAAAGCTGATCCTATTTTAGAAAATATAGACATCACTGCTCTTCGTATTCAAGGTTAATAGGACTAATAAACTCCCCTTCTTTAAAAGAAAGAAAAATCTCTTCGTAGCCAAGATTGCTCAATAGGCCTTCTATCATTAGCCTGGTGTTTCTTTCGGTTGTTTTCCTTATTCCTAAAAATGCGAGTTGATTACGAATATCCATCTCTGCTTGCTGGTACAAGCTTTCATGATCCATTACATCCATATTGTTAAGGAATGCATCTTTGGTAATGGAGGAATCAACAACATATTTATCAAATGGATAGTTGAAATCCAAGACTTCTACCGCAGGTAGCTCCAGCTCTATCTTACGCCCGTCTATTTTTACATCCTTGGCTTGCAATTTATTGAGGTCTATTCCGCACTTTACTGTAGCTTCAGAATAGGCTACAAACCGTGCTTGGTTTACCGTAATAATACCTAGCAACTTTTTCTCTTTTGTACCTATAATCACCTTCTCTATTACCGATTCACTGGTAGCTAGTTTTGAAGCACTCTGAATTTTGCTCACCACTAAGTGCCGCTCCCGGTCATCATTACAACC
>JAUICR010000170.1 GCA_030427785.1 Bacteroidia bacterium
ATGGAAAAGTATTCAGCAGTTTGAGCCTACGGTGCTTATAGCAGTGCCTTCGTTTATACCATTTTTACTCGATTTTGCTGAAAAGCATGGAATAGACCCAAACAGTACCTCCGTAAAAAAGATTGTATGCATTGGGGAAGCTTTAAATACCGCAAGTCTGGAAGAAGGGGCGCTGATGAAGCGAATAAAAAGCCGATGGAACGTAGAGCTTATTTCTACTTATGCATCTACTGAAATGTCAACTGCTTTTACCGCATGCTCTGAAAATTCCGGTGTTCATGTGCAGCCCGATTTAATTGTGCTGGAGGTACTGAATGAAAATGGTGAACAGGTAAAAAATGGGGAAGCCGGAGAAGTTGTAGTAACACCTTTAGGAGTGGAGGCTACACCTTTGTTGCGCTATCGCACTGGTGATATTTGCAACTATTATGATGAGCCATGTGCATGCGGTAGAACGACACCCAGATTAGGACCGGTGCTGGGTAGACAACAGCAGATGATAAAACTAAAAGGAACTACTATTTATCCAAATATGATAGTAGAGGCACTGAATGAAGTAGAAGAATTGAAGGCCTACGTTATTCAAATAGATTCAAATGAATGGGGAGGGGATGATTTGCTAATTCGTTGTGCTGCCTCGCCTGAATTGGAAAGTAGTATTCTTTCATCTTTAAGAGCAAATTTGCGGGTAAGCCCAAGATTGAGCTTCGAATCGCAAAAGACTATTCAAGAACTTCGTTTTGCAAATGATAGTAGGAAGCCGGTGTTGGTGAGAGATTTGAGAGGGTAGAGTTGGGGACCACAGGTTACTCAGATTAGCGCAGATTATATTCTTTAGTCATCCGTGTCAATCTGTGTCCATCTGTGTTTAATAAAAGTAAGACCACCACGGATTACTCAGATTAGCGCAGATTTTGGTTTTTCTCTTAGATTTTAATAATCCGTGTCAATCTGTGCCTATCAGTGTTTAATTCTTTCACCTAGTAGAAAACTCTCCCCAAAGTGGTAGGTGATCTGAAATTCTCCATGAGAGTTGGCTATTTGTCAAGCCTCTATTAGCCAATACATACGGACTGAAATTGAATGTGTCGCCCTTTAGGTATTCAAGAGAAATGAGAGGTCTGTTTTGCTCATCAATAAACCAGGCCAGCTGATCGTAAAACTTGGTGCTGTTGTCATATACTGTGCGTTGGGCATTGTTTAAATCCTGAGGCACACTAAGCCCAGTATGTACAAATGCGTCATAGCGAGGGTCGTTTCTGCGGTCGATATTGAAATCGCCTAGCGCAATAAGACTTTGGTCAAAGGCATTCATATCGCTCGACCAATCTTTCAACCATTTGGCAATTGCTTTTAATTCCGGAACACGTTCAGATGCTCTTCTTCCGTAAAGCACATGCAGTGTTACCAGCACAAAAGTTTTTCCACCCGCTTTGAAACCTACAGCATAAGGTGTCCTCACAAATTGTCGGTTGAAAGCTCCGGTGCCAATTCCTTCTATGTGCTCATTGGGGGTAACCAGTTCGCAGGCGAGTCCCGAGAGTTTCACTTTTCGCGTATCAAAAAGGAAAGCGAGTCGTTCGTCATTTCCTTCATCACCACCAGCCACATCAGTAAGGACAAAACTGTAATTATCACCCAAAATTTTTAGCATGTGGCGCAATGCTTTTAAGTCGCCCTTTACCTCCTGTATAGCAATGATATCAAAGCGTTTTACGATTTGGGCAATAGCCAAAAGAGAATGTAAATCGCGCTTGGGACTGTCATGTTCATCAGCTTCCCACTTTTCGGTGAGACCACCAAAGGCACGTAAATTCCAAGTGGCGATGAGTACGTTTTTGTCTAGTTGTTTGGAGGGAATAAAAGCGTCCAAGGTTGTATTCAAGGCTTTCATTTCATCTTGAATAGCCTGTGGAGGGGTGTCGGTGATTTTTGGCATGGTCGAAATTTTGAGAAAAATTACAACAATTATTTTGAGAACCCTTCAACAAGTGAAGTAATTTGGCTTATGATTTTAGCTTCAATTTAACAACGAGATGTGAAAGTTTGGCTTTTAGGCTTTCTAAAGCAAAGTTCTTTTTCTCTTCCCACCTATAGTTTCGAACTTTAGAAAATAGTCCAAAAAGATATTTAGCATCTTTATTAGCAGGAAGGGTAAAGTCTAATCTCAAATCAAGTAGATCTTTTTTTACATCTGAGGGAAGTTCACTCTCTTTAACAGTTCCCTGAAAGCGCTGCAATGCAATTTTCAATTGTTGAACTTCATCTTCAGAAACCTGATTATCATAAAGGTGTCTGTCGCATTCTTGGATTAAAAAGTTTAAGTAGTCTGTACATTTCTTCAGATTCATAAATCAGGAACGGGAGTAATAAAAGTATTAGTGACTTTTAGCTAGTTTACTTGAAATAAGATCCTCTAAACTTCTACTACTGGTCTGGCCACCCCAGCCTTTTTCTATTTCTAGTCTTAGATTTTCAAGAAATATTTGATAGTTAATCTGGTGATCAGAAGTCCTTCCATCAGTTGCTGGGATTTTCATATCGGAATAGTTTAAATTTTGGTCTACATCGTATATGCTCCGCTTATTAGCGCTAAAATAAATATAAGTATGATAATGCCAGAGTAGATTATTGTTCGTTTGAAGTGCAGTTTAATTATACTTGTTAAATTGAATACTCCAACTGCTAGAAAAGTTAATCCACTTGCTAAGCAGTATTTCCAGTAGGTTGAAGAATACGAGTAATATCAGGGGTTCGTATTTATCGGTCCCCATGGATATTCGGCCACATTTTTAGCTATTGCAACGTTGTAGAACTCTGCTAAATCAATAAAGGAAAATAAAAGTGCTAGAGACATTGTGATTGAACCCCCGGCCAAAACGAACCGTCTTTCTGATTTATTTATTTTCAAGTCGTAATTTTTCTCTTAACAGAAATAAAACCCCAAGCCGTTAGTGTGGTAATAGCTCCAGCAATGATGGCCAAAGCAATAGCTCCCCACACATAAATCAAGAAATTGTCATGGATATTAGAAAGTTCAATTTCGGATAGCGGGGGTAAAGGGACGTTAGATTTACCTAACATGAGCTCACCCACACCATAACTGCCAATAATGATAAAAGGCACAAATGGAGGAATACTGATATTGGCGGCTGTGATAAACAATACCTTATTTAGCTTGGTGAAAACCGCAAACGGAATGCCTACGGCCAACTGAAAACCCCAAATGGGTAGAATCCCAAAGAAAACACCAAAACCCAGTGAGAGTGATTTTCTAAATGGCGATTCATCGGTGCGTAGAGCCTCAGTTTTTATAATTTTCCAGATGTTTTTTTTTAGAAGCCTCTTAGGCAAATACCACAAGAATGTGAGAATAACTAAGTAAGTATTGAGAATACTAATCCGCGTAAAGTCCTTGAATGGGCGGAAATGTGAAACCCTTTCATCTGGGTCGTATTTCACTTTTACAGGCAAACTGTGAACAGGAACACCCGCCCAAGCCAGTTTTACAATTACCTCAATTTCTAACTCAAACTTGCGGGTGTATAGCCTAAGTTTTTTTAGTGCTTTCACAGGATAACATCGAAAGCCTGTTTGCGTATCGGGTAATTTTATTCCGGTTTCCAGATAAAACCAAAAGTTAGAAAACTTATTCCCGAACGAGCTCTTAGTAGGTGCACCGGCTCCTTTCATATCGCGCGATCCCATGATAAGACTATCGGGGCATTCCTTTATTTTTTCTACAAAAAGTACAAGGTCTTCAGGATAGTGTTGACCATCCGAATCGATGGTGATTACATGTCGGTAATCATTTTCAATAGCAAACCGAAAACCTTGGCGTAATGCCCAACCTTTTCCTTTATTTTCTGGGTATTCTATAAGTGAAATTTGATTTTCAAATCCTTTCAGTATTTCTGAACTGCTATCCGTAGATCCATCATTTACTACCAATACCCGAGATTTGGAGGGAGTAGTTTTTTCACATTGGCACAGCTCCAAAATTTCGGATAAAACCCTGCGAAGGGTTCCCGCATTATTATACGTAGGAATCAGAATCAGAATATCAGACTCCTCCAAACTGTGGGCTATGGAAAGGGAATTAGGCAAGTTTTCCGCTTATTTTGAAATAGCTCTTGGCTTCGTGTTTGGCCACACATTTTAATGAGTATCCTTCATCTGCCTGCGTAAGCGAAAGGCTCAAGTTCAAGCGGGGAGTTTCATTTGGGTTTACTGTTGCCAAAAATTTTATCTGATGCGCTTCTTTAAGCATAAGCTCTTTTTCAAGAATAGTATTGGCCACCTCCTTGGTCATTTGCGTAAGACAAGCGCCAGGTGCTATGGGCATCCCCGGGAAATGTCCCTGATAAACGGCCGCATCTGCGTGTAGTTTTATTTCCACTTCAAAATTTCCTTCTGAAGGTTTTTCTATTTTGCTAATGCTGTAAAAATCGGGGAGAAGTTGGCTCATTATTCTAGAATGCTAAGTTGTATCGTGCTGGCAAAATTAAAATGTTTCAACTCAACAGTTGCCAACTGATTTTTTTCATCGTAACCAAAGCTCAAGCTACGTTTCTTTTTTCCTGAGCAACCAGAATCTGTAATGCTTATGGGTAACTCAAAGTCGTTGAAATAAGTAAGGTAGCCATGTCTCTTCTTTTTAATCTCAGCATTGTTTGTCCAATGCCCATTAGCATACCCATATAGAAACAAAAACTCAAAATCGGCCTTTAGTTTTTTGATGATAATCTTTCTATCTAAATCAGCAGGGATGTAATGTTTTATAAACTCACCATCTTTCCATTCCAGTTCTATCATAGTGTTGCCCATACCGGTGGTTACAGAAAAACGAAAGTTGGTGGCGTCCGTGTATTTCAAACCTAAATAACCGCTGATGTTTTGGTCTTTGTAGCTCATTTTACAATTGAATAAAAAGGTGCTGTCTTGCATATAAGGATTTAGAAGAACAGGTATTTCAAAAGTGAGGTTGCTTTCTAAAAGAGTGCTGTCTTGAGTATTAGTTTTATTGGAGTTAGGTGTTTGAGCAGTAAGATTACTCGCCATAAAAGCCAAGCAGAAAAGAAGTAAAAACCTAGAAACTTGTGAAAACATCTGAGGCAATAGCTTGGTTAATCTTACTTTCCAAAAACTCAATTTTAGTAGGGTCTCCTGAACCATCTTTCAAAACCAGATAGCTCATTTGATTTTTTCCTTTTTCCATAAAAATGCTGATAGATTGAATATACTCTTTCAGTTTTTCATCTTTGGGAATAAGCTTTACCTGTAGCATCGTTTCGTTTTCAAAACACTGCATATCGTAATCAGCACTATTCAGGATTTCACCGTTTATACAACCTATAAATACTTCTTTGATGTTTTTAAAAATCTGCTGAACGCCCACCGAGTAAGCTTTCTCCTTGCCATCTTCTATCAGGCGTACCTTTTCGCCATTCATTAATAAGATGTACTGATTTGGCTCTTTGTATTCCCAACGAAGCTTTTCTGTTTTTTGGTAATAAAGCTGACCTGTCGAAATCAGGCTTCTATCCATAAAGGAAAATTCCTTGGTTTGGCGAAAGCTTGATTCAAAGCTGTTCATACTGGCGTTCATTTTCAAGAAGGTGTTTTTTACCTGTTCTGGATTTTTAGCCGGAGCTAAATCCTGTGCCTGTATTCCCCACGACAAAAGGATTCCTGCCAGTAATACAATGTATTTATTCATGTGTGCTAATGTTTAACAAATCACCCAGCGAGACAATATTAATGCCGACTTTTTTGCAATGGGTCAGTAATCGATCTAAAACCTCTATGGTTTGTTTTTGAGAATCGTGAAAAAGGATAATGTTTTTTCCGGGAAGTTTTCGCATTACTCGTTTGTACAGTTTCTCCGGATCTTTTATAGAAGTGTCTAAACTGCGCAAATCCCAACCAATCACCTTTAAGTTTGTGTTGTTAAGAGCTCGTGCTATGCGTGGGTTGGTTACCCCAAATGGTGGACGAAAAAGCAGGCTTTTATGGCCGCTTATTTTGTTGATGGTTTCGGCACCTTTTGTAATTTCTTCAGCTACTTTCTTTTCCGAAAGAGTTCCCCATTTCACAGGATGCGAATAACTATGGCTGCCTACGGTATGTCCTTTGGCAATCATGTTCTGAACCATCTCAGGATGTTTCTCAGCATGCGTTCCGATGCAGAAAAATGTAGCAGAAACATTATGCTTTTCTAATACTTCAAGAATGTGGTTTGTAAAATCATGTGGGCCGTCATCAAAGGTGATAGCCAACTGATTGGGCTTACCCGCTGTACAGAGAGCATTGAGGAAAAAATTAGCTTGAAGCTTGGCTGAACCACGAGAAACCAAAAAAAGATAGAGCAAAACAACAGGAAGAAAAGCCCACAATGCGGTGTGGTAAAAAAGCCCCAGGCTTAGGATGAATAAGCTTATTACGAGGCTGAAAAATTTAAGTTGCTTGTAATTCAAATCTCTTAAGTGAAATGGCACCTATCTGTCCAGCAAAGGTATTTAATATCAAGATGCTGTTGGGCTTGCTTTGCTCTACCAAAACTACATTTCCTTTATATGCTTCGAGAGCCAAATGGCAGGCAAAAGCCGGTGCTGTGAAATACTCGCCACAGTAATTTTTAAAGTGAAACTGCGGGATATCAGCCTTCAAATCACATCCACCGTTTAGCACCAAATCATGTTCACTTACATTGATTTTGTTTTTTGCCAAAAAAGCGTCTAAGCTTTCCGCTTTAGTTGCTGTGGCAATTTTTTCAACAGAAGCAATACAATCTTTGTTTGCCTCTTTATAAGCATTAAAAAATGCAGCCCCTTCGCCCAATTGAGGTAAAGTGCTTTGAGTAGCCTTAGCTAGGTTGTTCAATAAATCCACAAGATTATCCGTACACTCATCGGCAGCGCCAACAAGTACGTGCTGTGCGGCATCTGTTTCCAATTGCAATTGAGCGTCTATCAAAGCCATTTCGAAGGAAATACTTTGCTGAACCAGCGTCATATTGTAACGGTAGTTTTTGAGCATCAAGGCAATTTGCCCGGCAATAGAGTTGTGAGTAGATTGAATAAAAGCCGTAGGAGCAAGGGTTTGTTCCTCGTTTTTCACTACTTCGTCCAAAAAGCCAATAGTATCTCTAATGCAGCCCAGCCCGGTTCCTACTACAATCGCGTCTGGATTTTCAACCTCACCATCTGCTTTGGTTAAAGTAGCCTTAGCCGCATAATTTGCCATTTTTAATACGGTGCTCATTCTCCGCAAAAGAGCTGGTTTCAACAATTCTTTATAGGCTGGTTCCTGTAATTGGATTTGCTCCATTTCTGCCAAAGGAGTCAATTCCAAATCACCCGAAATGGTGTTTTGGTAGGAAATGCAAGTGGATGGGGAGAGGTATAGGTTCATTGTTTAATTGATGATATCAACGATTTGTGTTTTAGATCGTTTGTTACTTTTTATTTTATCTATCACAATGATAATAACTGCGAATAACCAATATGTTGGAAACCTTCCCCAAACGTAAAGTAAGTTAAAACCATCAATTAGGTCTCCGTTAACCTCTTCAAAGAACAAAACTCTTTGGGCTTCAAAGGTTGCTGAAAAGTCTGGAAAGAAGTAGAAAAACAAACCTACGTAAAGAACGACACCAGTTAGTTTAATTGACCTTTTGTTAGTTTTTCTAATTTTTAGAAATAGAATAATACCCAAAGTCAAAAGAACTACATCCTGAATTCCGAAATAGGAATAAAAGCCGTCAATAAAATTTAAGTTTCGTGTATTTAAGAACACCCAAGGTCCAATCTTGTCGAGTAAGGAAATGTAGGCTTCTCTTAGCAACTTTTGGTTTCTTTAAA
>JAUICR010000171.1 GCA_030427785.1 Bacteroidia bacterium
CTAATAAGTTGGTCCTAAGAATATTTGCCGTAGCAAATCGTGATGAACCTTTTGTTAAATTAGTTGCTTAAATACTTGTTTATATCTTAGAATGCTCGACCTGACAAGGACAAGGTTAAATGTTATTGGTTTAAAGTTACAGGATAGAAAATAGTTCTCCACTCCGCTCGACCTGACCTTCTCGACCTCACTTGAAGTGACCGTCAGGTCGAGCGGAGTGGAGAACTAGACAGCAAAAAAAATCCCCATCAGGTTTTAACCTAGTGGGGATCATTTTTTTAGGCACAAAACTTATTGCTTAATAAATTTTAGGCGTTGCGCATCTTCACCTACTACCAACACATAGGTGCCGGCACTAAGGTGGCTGATATCTAAGGTAGCTTGCACCTTTTCAAACTCTTCTATCAAAGCCCCATTAAGGGTATAAACAGAAACCTTTTGAGGAGTAGTTAAATTGAGGTGTAAAACATTTGATACCGGATTAGGGTACAAATGAATTTCACCGGTCTTGTTTTCTTCAAGTCCTACAGTGTTGGATGTAGCTACTATTCGGCCTTTCATGCCAAGAAGCACGTGATTGGTGCAAACGTAATAATACGTTTTTGCAGTGGTAATTACCACCTTACCGTTGCCACTTGGTACATCAAATCCACCAGATAAAGCGGTGCTTCCGTTAGCGGTCCAGGTGGTTTGGTCTACTTCAAGTGTTGGGTGGGTAGGTCCTACCATAAATTCAACGGTATCACCCACCATCACAGATATACTGTCTGGTGTGTACACGTTTCCGTTATTGGTAATTACATGGGTAGTTTGTGCAAAACAAGTGCTTACACTTAGTGCAAATAATGAGGCTAGTACTAATTTTTTCATAGGGTAATTATTTTTAGGCAAATTATAAAATCAAAAACAAAAGGCCGATAAACTATGTCTATCGGCCTTTTAGATGTTTAGTTTTTAGTGGAGATAAGTGTCAAGCCACTTAAAGAATTGGTCATGCCAGATAAGCCCGTTTTGTGGACTTAGCACCCAGTGTCCTTCATTCGGAAAGTACAGGAATCTTGCGTCTATGCCTTTTAGGCGAGCCGCCTGAAAAGCAGCCATACCTTGTGCTTCGGGTACTCTAAAATCATTTCCACCATGAATCACCAAAATAGGGGTGTCCCAGTTTTGTACATAATCCTTTGGATCAAATTTCTGGTAAGCTTCGGTATTTTTATCCTCCCAGTAGGGGCCACCTAAATCTTGATTTGCAAAGAATAACTCTTCGGTAGTCAGGTACCAGTTTTCTAAATCAAACAGGCCACAGTGAGAAATAAAGGTCTTGAATCGCTTTTCGTGATTTCCGGCCAGAAAATATACCGAGTAGCCACCATAGCTAGCGCCAATACAGCCTAGTCTTTCATTATCTACGTAGCTTTCTTTACTTACATCATCTATAGCCGAAAGGTAGTCGCGCATGGCCTGTCCGCCCCAGTCGCCAGATATTTCTTCGTTCCATTCTCTTCCATATCCTGGCAAACCTCTACGGTTGGGTGCTACTATAATGTAACCCTTGGCGGCCATCAATTGGAAATTCCAGCGGAAGCTGTAAAACTGCGATACCTGGCTCTGAGGCCCACCTTGACAATATAAAATAGTTGGGTATTTTTTAGTAGGGTCAAAATCTGGAGGGTAGATTACCCACGTGAGCATGTCTTTTCCATCTGTGGTTTTTACCATTCTTTTTTCCACCTTACTTTTTCCTAGGGTAGCATATATGTTGTCGTTTACACGAGTCAATTGCTTAGCTGTTCCTTTGCTTATACTCACGCTGTAGGTTTCGGTGGCATGATTCATATCCTGGCGATCTACAATCAGGTTTTTTCCAGCCAGCTCAAAGTGATTATAATTAAAATCTCCCTTGGTCACTTTCGTGTAATTCACTCCTTTAGAGCCTTGGGTAATTTTATAAATCTGATTGCTTCCATTAGTGGGTACCCCGGCAAAAATGGTGTTGTTGTCTTGCCAGGCAAAGCTCTGAAAGGTCATTTCATCGTACTTTCCGGTAGCTTCAAGCAAATGCGTCTTTTCACCAGTCTTCACATTCATAATAATGATGTCGTTTACATCACTTTCGTAGCCTGGTGTTTTCATGCTCATCCAAGCCAGCTTGCTACCATCTGGCGAGTATTTTGGCTCCTTATCATAGCCCAGCATTCCCTTGGTAAGTAGGGTAGTGGTATTAGTAGCTAAGTCTACACTGTACAACTCAGAGTTGGTGCTTATGGCCCAATCTGTACCGGTCAGTTTTTTCGATTCGTACACTACGGTTTTTCCATCAGGGCTTAGGGTATAGGATTCGCTTCCGCCAAAAGGACTTACAGGGGCATCAAACATTTCACCTTTCATCAAGTCTGTGTACTCGGTAGTAGCAGCACCATCTGCAGACACATAGGCGATACAAACATGATTATACGATACATCGCTCCAGCTATCCCAGTGGCGATACATCAAATCATCATAAATAGCCACTTCAGCCTTTGGATAATTGGGGTACATGTCCTGAATGGTTTTGCCAATTTTTTCGCCTTTGGTAAATAGCAGTGCAATTCTACCATCTTCAAGTTCATAGGCATTTACTCCACCTATACCTCCTTCTATATTGGTAAGGGCTTTTACATCACTACCATCGCTGTTCATGATGTGGTATTGGCCACCATGCGAAAAGCCTATTTTTTTACCATCAGCCAAATATGTGGCACCATATTCTGATCCTGCCATAGTAGTTAGCTGTACGGCATCTCCACCTTTGGTAGGCATGGCAAACAAGTTGCGCTCTCCTCGGTTTTCGTCAATGCTGTATTCTGTTACACCATAAATAAAAGTTTTACCATCGGGCGATACCGATTCAAGTCCTACTCTGCCAAGTTCCCAAAGCAATTCGGGCGACATAACATTTTGTTGGCTATAGGCCAAACTATAGGAAAACAATAATGCGCTAAGTATATATTTTTTCATTATAAAATTTTTGGTTTTCCAAAAGTAGCTAAAGCGTGAAACTCTTTGCGCTTCTGTAGTGCAGAATTATTAAGATATAAAAAAAGCCACCCTTGGGTAGCTTTTCATATTGTGTGAGTTTTATTTATTTAAAACTGCATACGCAGCTTTCCTTTAAATGAGCCGGTTATTTTAGTGCCGTCTACATCAGTTAGGTTTAAGGTTATCAAATAAGTATCGCCAGTAAGGTTTACGATATAATATCCTTCTTCTATAGTGTGGCAATCAGTGCTGCCGGCCGAAGATGTGTTTAGGCAATATTCGGCTGTGGCAAATGTGCCGATAGGGTATGGTGAGCTTGCGTGGTATCTAAAGGTATCAGGTCCTAAGGTAAGTGAGTCTGAAGAGAAAGATTCGAAGTAAAAAGATACACCCGTACCTGTTAAATCTGTCACCACTCCCTGAGGGTTGAACACGAAGCTCATTTTATTTTCGATAAGAAAGACATCTAAATTAATTCCATCGTATTGAAAGGAAGGGAAAGTGCCATCATCAGAGCCATAATTATCTAAAATTCCTTGTTGGCTAAACGTGTAGGTTTTGGTGCCAATAGTTATTTGTCCTTCAGTTGGGGTGTTGGTAGTATCGTCTTCGTTGTCTTTTTTACAAGAGCTTAAAAGTATTGCAGCTGCAAAAAAATAAGCTGAAAATTTAAATAGAGTTTTCATAGATAAAATTGAGGGTATAAAATTGCTGTTAATTTATTGATTATTGCTGAGTCTTTCACTTAGCGCAGTTCAGCCGAAAATTGTTTTTTAAACGTGTCAATAATTTTCGACATCACCTTATCTACTTGTTTGTCGTTTAAGGTTTTTTCTTCATCGCGTAACACAAAACTTAGGGCGTATGATTTTTTTCCATCAGGTAAATTCTTCCCTTCGTACATGTCAAAAAGGTGTATGTCTTTAAGGAGTTTACGCTCGCTGTTCATGGCTGCCTTTTTTAGCTCGATGTACAAAACGCTTTTGTCTAACAACAAGGCTAGGTCTCTTCGTACTTCCGGGTATTTAGGCAAATCCTTAAAAGTGATTTTAAGTTTGGCGGCTTTTTTACACAAATATTCCCAATCTAGCTGAGCAAAAAACACTTCCTGTTTTACTTCTGTAAGGGCGGCCGCATGCTTGTTTACTTTTAATATACTGGCTACTACTCGTTTATTAATAACCATATCGAGGCCATACTCAGCATATTGAATTGTGCTTTCGATTTCGTCCCAGTCATCAAAACCAAGGCGCATTAAAACCTGCTCCACCTCTGATTTTAAAGAATAAAAATCTGATTTCTGAGCCTCGTGATTCCAGCTGGGGTTTGTTTGTAAGCCAGTTTTCCACAGGCCAAGCTCCAACTTTTGTTCATATCCTTTTTCGGTTTTCTTGTACGTACTGCCAAATTCGTACAGGCTTAAGTTGGGTCTTTGTCGGTTGGCATTTCTCTGAATGCTCTCCAATCCTCCAAAAAGTAAACTCTGGCGCATCACCGCTAAATCCTGACTCAGTGCATTGAGCATTTTTATAGAAGCTGACTCATCAAATCCATTCTCAGTAAAGTAGGCAGGTTTGGTGAGCGAATTATTCATAATCTCATTGTAACCGCGGGCAGATAACGCATCACTAATAAGCTCCCTGTAGCGCGATTCGCCCTTAGGGTCAGTTTGAGCTACCGAGATATGCATCTTTTGGGGTATATCAATGGCATTAAAACCATAAATTCGAAGTACTTCCTCTACGATGTCTACCTCTCGGGTCACATCTGCGCGATAGGCGGGCACTTCAAGCAATACACTTGTTCCTGCCTCTGATTTTACTTTAATATCCAATGCGCTCAATATTTTTCGCACCATTTCCAATGGAATTTCCTGGCCGATTAAGCGGTTCATTCTGTCAATATCAAGCTCTACGGTGGCGCCCTTTACTTCTTTAGGATACACTTCCTTTATGTTCATGGCTAGTTCGCCTCCACACATATCTCGTATCATAAGTGCCGCTCTCTGCAATGCATACATGGTCATTTCTGGGTCTACCCCTCTTTCGTAGCGAAAAGAAGCATCAGTATTTAATGCATGGCGCTTGGCCGTTTTTCGCACCGAAACAGAATCAAAGTAGGCCGATTCTAAAAATACATTTGTGGTATTGGCAGATACGCCTGAATCAAGACCGCCCAATACGCCTGCAATGCATATGGGTTTTTCGTTGTCGCAAATCATTAGGTCATTTTCATCCAGGGTACGTTCTTTTCCATCTAGGGTAGTAAACTTAGTTCCAGATTCCAATGTCTTTACAATGATTTTTTGTCCGGCAATTTTATCTGCATCAAATGCGTGGAGCGGGTGTCCGGTTTCGTGAAGCACGTAATTGGTAATGTCCACCACATTATTGATAGGGCCAATGCCGATAGCTCGTAAACGGTTTTGAAGCCAATCAGGTGAAGCCTCAACTTTTACATTTTTTAAGGACACACCTGTATACCGAGGGCAAGCTTCTGTATCTTTTACTTCTATATCTATGGGATGATCCATAGAATGTACACTGAAGCTAGTAATAGACGGAAGAGTTAATTCTAAACCTGTATGACCGTGACGTATAAGAGCCGCACGCAAATCGCGAGCTACACCATAGTGACCAAGCGCATCCGTGCGGTTTGGCGTAAGCCCTATTTCCAATACAAAATCACTTTCTATATTAAAATATTCGGAAGCAGGCATTCCTACCTTGGCATCGGCTTTCAAAACCATAATACCGTCATGAGACTGACCTAGGTTTAGTTCATCCTCTGCGCAAATCATTCCTTCAGAAACCTCACCGCGTATCTTGCTCTTCTTAATTTTAAAGTCGCCTTCATCGGTATAAATGGTAGTGCCTACGGTGGCTACTGCTACTTTTTGTCCTGCGGCAACATTTGGGGCACCACATACTATTTCCAACAAATTTTCGCTTCCTACATCTACGGTGGTTTTCTTCAGCTTATCAGCATTGGGGTGTGGCTCGCAAGATTTTACTTCACCTATCACCACGCCTTTCAGACCTCCTTTTATAGTCTCTATTTCATCTACACCTTCTACCTCTAGTCCGGTATCGGTCAAAATTTCAGACATAGCTTCGGGCGCCAGGTCGCAATTAATATATTCTTTAAGCCAGTTATACGAAATCTTCATGCGTCAATTTTTTGGAAGCGGCAAAGGTAAAGTTTAGAACATTTTGCGGGTGCTAGTTGGCCACAAATAAAAATCCCCCTCGACATTGCCGAGAGGGATTCATTTTTTCAGTATTTGTGCCTATTACAGCTGAGATTCAAAATTGGATTTGTAGGTTTCAAACTCGGTAGTTTGATAATGTTCGCCAGCTATATAGTTTATGATTTGCTCAAATTGTGGAGCAGCCATATAACCCGGTACAGGCTGTATCATTTTTAGTTCTTTATCAAGGTACACTATGTTTGGGTAAGACATTTTGCCATTGAGCAAGCTAGCTGCCAATTCATGATAACCGCGTTTGCCTTGGGCTACATATTTAAAAGTGTGGCCTTGGAACACTACCTCTTCTTTTTGTTCGGCATTAAATTTAATGGCGTAAAAATTTTCATTTACGTATTTCGCAATCTTTTCATTTTGAAAGGTATCCTTATCCATTTTTTTGCACCATCCGCACCAGTCCGTGTATACATCTATTATCACAGGTTTAGGGTCTTCTTTTGATGCTAATTCTACTTCTTCAAAAGATTTCCATTGTATGGTTTCTTGTGCAAAAGTGATAGAGCTAAAAGCAACTAGGGCTATCAGAATTAGTTTTTTCATTGTATACATATTTTAATATCTGAAATTCAAAGATACGGGCTTGTCAAAAAATGTGCCTGTCTTTTAGACGACTGTTTATTTGCCTTTAAGCTAAAAAAAGACCTTTCGCATAAAGTTGCGAAAGGTCCTAGTATCATTTACTGGAGCTTGCTTTATTCTACTCCATGCATAAGCTTGTTAAGCGGCTTATTGAATAATGCAATGACTATGGCAAAACCTATGAGGACGAAGCCTATATTGGAGAATACGCCAATATAAGTTTCGAAGCCTGAGGCTAAATCATTTTCGGTTCCTTCTTCGGCCCCGGTGAGGGTGGCAATTTTACCCGCTACAAAGTTGGCTATGGCATAACTCAAGAACCAACCCCCCATGGCAGCTCCGGCTATTTTTTTAGGGGCAAGCTTGGTTACCATGCTCAGCCCTATAGGAGATAAGAACAGCTCACCGGTAGTGTGTAATAGGTAAAGTAGTACTAGGGTGATAAGTGGCACTTTGTAATCTACAGCAAACTGGCTGAAGAAAAGAGTAACTAAGAAACCTAATCCTAGCTGGAAAATACCAAGCGCAAATTTATAGGGGATGCTTGGGTTTCTGCCCATTTTGGAGAGTTTAACCCACATTACCGAGAATATAGATCCGAAGATGATGATAAAGGCAGGGTTAAAAAACTGTGTCATAGATGCAGGCATGAGCCAGCCAAATATTTCTCTGTCTACGTTTCTATCAGCAAATAGCGTAAGCGAAGTACCCGCCTGCTCAAAGCTTGCCCAGAAAGCAATGTTTATAATAATGAAAATGACCAGGGCAATCATCCGGTCTCGATAAATGGGGCCTTCTTCTATACCAGCTTTTATAAGGCTATAGGCCACTGCAATGAAAATTCCTAAGAGGATATAATCTAAAAATTGATTTTGCCAAATAAGCAAAAAGCAAGCTGGGATAGTAGCCAATGATCCTAATACAATAAG
>JAUICR010000172.1 GCA_030427785.1 Bacteroidia bacterium
GCCTTCGTGTCCAATTTTGTACAAGCCTTCTGGTATTATAAGCCAGCCTTGTTTTGCTTCCTTTTTACCTTCACTAAAATCTGCTTGGTAAACTGGGTAAAATGGCTGAACGCTGAGTATGTATTTGAAATCCGTTAAAAAAAGCTCTTGATGCTGTTGCTCATGATTCAGACCTAATTCTATAAGCTCTGCACATTCAGAAGGAGGGTTGTTTTCCAAAAATCTTGTCATTTCTCCATCCACGTATTTTCTATATTGATAGATTTCTTCCAGTGGTGGCCTGGTAAGGGTTCCTCGTTGGTTTCTATCTACTCTTGCTCCTTGGCTTTCGTAGTATGAGTTAAAGTAAAAAGGATAGTTTTTGTTGAATTCGGAATAACCTTTGAGAAACCCCTTTAAAACCATGGTTTCAAAAAACCAGGTAGTATGCCCAAGATGCCATTTGGGTGGGCTGGTATCTACCCTTGGTTGCGCCAAATGGTCCTCTACACTTAGTGGCTCCATAAGCTTTAGCGTATATTCTCGTACCTCCTTATACCTCGATAAAAGTGTATTTGCGATAGTCATCTTTTATTTACGTTAATAGAACCTGCAAATTATTAAATAAAAAACCCCGACCGAAGTCAGGGTTTTAACAGAATTCAATGCTCTTTATTCATTCATTGCTTTTTCAGCAGGCTCTGATGGCTCCAACGGTTCGTCACTATCACCAATAATTACTGGGTAGTACACTTCTACAATCCATTTTGAAGTATCGGGCTCTGTCTGTGGGTCAGTAATATACACTTCCCACGGAGATCCAATCATTTCAAAGCCATTTTCAGCAGAAAAGGCATACAAGGCTTCGTGTTCGGCCATGGTATTAAAACCTCCCATATGCACAGCCTTTAGTGCGGTTCCTGAGTGCGTTGTTCCTTGTTTAATTCGGTCATTACCTTTTTTGGTGGATGCAGCAGCTATACCTGGCTCTACCTCTGCACGTTGGTTTTCCTCATCCCACTTATGGTATAAGGCAAAAGGAGCCATGGTAATATTTTTAGAGTCGTCTCCCAGAAAAGCCTTTATCTCATCATAGTTAGAATCAAAAAACTCTGAATTTAAATCTTCCCAAGCCAATTCACTTTTAATACCATAATAGTTTTGACCTTCTACGGTTACTACTTCTATCTCTACATCAGGAGCTCTCTCCATAGATTCCATATTGGCTTTAATGTTGGCCAATCCTTTTTCAAAATCACCACCCGTTTGCTCTTGGATGCCCTTGGCCATAAAGCGAAGAAAGAGTGGCAATTCACTGTCAAATCCCCAAGTTACTTTGGTCATATTGTTTTCGGCAGGCTCTATTTTCCAGTAACCATCAGATTCTCCCATACCATCAAATACAATGTGGGTTTTGATATTGGATACTCCATCAGCTGAGGTAATTGACTGGCTTCCGGTTTTCATTATTTCGCCAGACCAAGTGTAGCTAGCTCCTTCGCCAGCGCTAATTTCTCCATAAGTATAAGTGGCTTCAGGATCCATTTCGCTCCAGGCACTCCACTCGGGCCAGGTTTTAAAATCACTTACATAAGCGTACACATCTGCCGGATCTGCATCTATTTCAATAGTCTTTTCTACATTAAATGCAGCGGGAAGGGTTGACATCCAAATTAAAAAGGCGCCAACTATCACAGCGAGGATGATGATAATATTTCTAATAATTTTCATGGTAGGATAAATTGTTATTAATTAATTCATCAAAAGTAACAAATAACACCTACGGTAAAATGTTATTAAAACGTACTATTAATCTGATTGTTAGGGTTTGGGATTCGAGTATTTTCTGCGCCTATATCTGACAATTCAGTTACCATCGTAGTGTATTTTTGTTTTGATTAATCTCAATATTTATTATGTCAAAAAAAGTTCTAGCATTTGCGGGAAGCAGCAGTAAAAAGTCGATAAATAAAAAGTTTGCCAGCTACGCGGCACATCAGTTAAGTAGTGTGGCTGTAGAGGTTTTGGATTTAAATGATTATGAAATGCCAATTTTTAGTGTAGACAAAGAAGCAGAAAGCGGCTACCCGGATTTGGCTGTAAAGTTTAGAGCTAAAATAAATGAAGCGGATGCAATTGTCATATCGTTTGCGGAACATAATGGATCATATTCAGCAGCATTCAAAAATATTTTTGATTGGATATCGAGAATGGAAAAGAAGGTGTGGGGCGATAAGCCCATGTTGCTGTTAGCTACCTCCCCAGGCGGCCGTGGGGCTCAAATAGTACTAGAAACCGCCACCAATAAATTTAAACGAATGAACCCCAATACAATATTGAGTTTCTCACTTCCATCTTTTAATGAAAATTTTGATGATGTAAAGGGAATCCTAGATGAGGGTTTGAGGAAGGACTTTGAGGATTTGATTAAAAGTTTTCAAGAGGCCGTCTAAAATTTATTAGTAGCTATCAAAACTTTTTTACTAATTATTCACAGCTATAGCTAATGCCTTGTATGAAAGGTTCTTAGTATGTTTAAATCAATACTTAAGAATATAGAATTACTGGATATTTGAGATTAAATTTGCGCCATGCAAAACATGATACTTATCCTTGACTGTGGTTCGCAATACACCCAATTAATTGCCCGCAGAGTTCGCGAATTGAACGTTTACTGTGAAATTCATCCCTACGATAAAATACCCGAATTAAATTCAAACATTAAGGGCGTAATCATTAGTGGAAGTCCTGCATCGGTGCGTGATGAGGATGCTCCTCAGCTTGATTTGGATGCAATAAGAGGAAAGATTCCTTTGCTTGGTGTTTGTTATGGTGCTCAATATTTGGTACAGAAGTATGGTGGTAAAGTAGAAGCTTCTGACTCCAGAGAGTACGGTCGTGCCAATTTGAAATCACTAGATGCTACAAGTCCATTGATGAAAGGTATGCCTATAAACTCGCAGGTGTGGATGAGCCATGGTGATACCATTGTGCAGATGCCTTCAAACTTTGAACTAATTGCCAGTACAGAGGACGTAGAAGCAGCGGCATTCAAAATTGCGGGCGAAACAACCTACGGTATTCAGTTTCACCCTGAGGTGTATCACAGCAAAGATGGTATGATACTGTTGCAGAATTTTATTTTGGAATTGTGCCAGTGCGAAGCAGATTGGACACCCATGTATTTTGTAGACGAAACGGTAGTAAACTTAAAAGCCCAGCTTGGAAACGACCATGTAGTATTGGGGCTTAGTGGTGGTGTAGACAGCACAGTAACTGCGGTATTACTTTCAAAAGCAATAGGCGACAGGTTACACTGCATCTTTGTAAACAATGGTGTGCTTCGCAAAAATGAGTTTGAGCAGGTATTGGACCAATACAAAGAAATGGGGTTGAATATAAAGGGTGTGGATGCTTCTGACCGCTTTTATGATGCCTTGGCAGGATTATCAGATCCTGAGAAAAAGAGGAAGGCCATAGGCAGGGTTTTTATTGAGGTATTTGATGATGAAGCTCACAAAATAAAGAATGTAGATTGGCTGGCTCAGGGAACAATTTATCCGGATGTGATTGAATCGGTTTCGGTAAAAGGACCTTCGGTTACTATAAAGTCGCATCACAATGTGGGTGGTTTACCAGATTTTATGAAACTTAAAATAGTGGAACCGCTTAACACGTTATTTAAAGATGAAGTAAGGCGAGTAGGAAAAGCAATGGGCATAGATGCCGAACTGCTTGGCCGTCACCCTTTTCCTGGCCCAGGATTGGCTATTAGAATTATAGGTGATGTTACCAAAGAAAAAGTTCGCATCTTGCAGGAAGTTGATCACTTGTTTATACAAGGTTTGAAAGATCATGGATTGTATGATAAAGTATGGCAAGCAGGAGCAATGCTATTACCTGTGCAATCGGTAGGAGTGATGGGCGATGAGCGTACGTATGAAAAGGTGGTAGCACTGCGAGCGGTGGAAAGCACCGATGGAATGACTGCTGATTGGGTACATTTACCGTATGAGTTTTTAGCGGAGGTGTCAAATAAAATTATCAATCGCGTAAAAGGAGTAAACAGGGTAGTATATGATATTAGTTCAAAACCGCCAGCAACAATAGAGTGGGAATGAGAAAATTTTTGTTGGTCTTTTTTCTTTTGATAGGCGGGCTATTAGCTGCTCAGCCCACACAGCATCAGTATCATGAGGTAAAAAAAGGAGAGACCCTTTATAGTATTGCCTTGCACTTTGGCACCACGGTAGAGGAGCTCGAAAAATACAATCCTGATGTGAAAATTGGCTTAAAGGAGAATATGACTCTACTTATTCCACCTTCGGCCGCTGATAAAAAGAAGCCCTCAAATTATAAGACGCATAAGGTAGTAGCTGGTGAAACGCTGTACTCAATTTGTCGTAAGTACAATATCTCAGAAGAAGATATTATCAAAATAAATCCAGAGGTAAGAGACGGCCTCAAAGCGGGTCAGGAATTAGTTATTCCGAATTCTACCAACAAAAACATTGCACCCGTAGATAATAATGGCTTGGCAAAGCACCAAGTAAAGGCGGGCGAAACACTATATTCTATAGGGGTAATGTATGGTGTGAGTGTGGCAGAGATTGAAGCTGCAAATAAAGGCCTGGCGGGTAGACCCTTGCAATTGGGCGAATTTTTAATCATTCCTGAAAAAGAGAAAACCACAGAAACTGCCTCCGCGTCTACCACTTATTTAGACCATTACTTTTTACATAAAGTTGTAGCAAAAGAAACCGCTTATTCTTTGAGTAAGCAGTATCATATATCGCTTGACAGCTTGTACATTCTAAACCCGGGTATCAACGATGGCTTGCAAATAGGAGCTGAGATAAAGTTGCCAGCCAATAGAGAAAAGTATAGTAAGTCATTTATACCAAAGAGCACGGTGCCCAGCGATGAGCTTGCTACTGATGAAAACTTGATAGATGGTACTATTGATTCTACAAGTGAGTTCCTCCTATACCAAGTAAAGCCTGGAGATTCGTTTGCAAGCCTAAAGGCTAGTTTTGGCGTGAGCCGAGAGGAACTGGTAAAACTCAATCCTGAGCTAGTGGAAGGTCTTGTGGTGGGAAAGTATATAATAGTGCCTAAAGAGAAGAAGCAGACGGATCTATCTTGGCTGGAGAGAAAGCTAAATGGAACACAGGTAAATGTATCAACCACAACTCCAAGTACCAACGAGATAGATAGAAAAGAGGCTTTAAACAATCAAAAGACTCAAGATGTCCCTGTAGTGATGGGGATAAAAGACACGGGTGTATTAGATAAAAACAGGATCTTGAGTGTGGGGTTGCTATTGCCTTTTTATGCATCTGCTGATAGCACCAATAGTTTAGACGAACTGGCGCAGCGATCTAAGTTTGTATTAGATTTTTACAATGGTTTTTTACTTGCGGCAGACACGCTAGTAGCACAGGGGATGAATTTAGACTTAAAAGTATATGACACAAAAAATAGTGTACACACTATTAAGAAAAAAGTGTCGACCCTAAAAAAAGCAAACCACGAAATGATAGTGGGACCATTTTTTCAAAAGAATGTGGATTATTTAGCGCAAGCTTTAAAAGATGAAAACACTCTTATAGTGAGCCCCCTAAGCAGAGCAGTAGATGTAAGTGGTAGGCCAAATTTGGTAAACTGCAGGCCAAATTCCATTGCTACAGCCGAGCGATTGGCAGCTTTAATAAATGAGAATTTTATGGAGGCCAACGTGATTATTGCACAATCAAATACTAAGGCCGATAAAGAATTGGTACGGCAAGTAAAAGCTCGACTAGAGTCACGGAAGGGAGATTATTTGCTATCAAGCGTAGTATCTTATGATTCTATCTCGGTGGTAGATGAAAAAGAGATTAAACGCCTGCTCAACCCCAATAATCAGAATGTGGTAATCATTGTTTCCGAAAATAAAGTTTTCTTGAGCGATATTATTTCAAAACTTAGGGCGCTAAACTCCTTTAAGATTGCCGTAGTGGGGCCATCAAGCTTACTCCAAATTCCTACCATAGAGTTATCTTACCTCAATAGGCTTAATTTAACTATTACGGATCAAAATTTTGTGGATTACAAAAATCCTACTACCAATAGCTTTGTGATACATTACAGAGAGAAGTATCGCAATGAACCATCCCAATGGGCATTTCAGGGCTATGATATTGGTGTGTACTTTATGAAAAATCTGTGGAACTATGGTCCTAATGTGATGATAGAGGCAAAGCCTGAAGTGCTGCTTAATTCTGGATTTTCACTTCATAAAATAGAAGGTGGAGGATACCAAAATGATTATTTGCATTTATTGGGAGTCAGAGATTTTCAGTTAATCCGCCTAGCTAATGATGGTGTGCTGCCGGCTGTAAAAAGTGCAAAAGCAGAGGAGGAATAAGCTTCAGATTTAATATACTTTCCCAGGCCATAATCAGGACAATTTTCCCTGTCCTTAATTCTTGATATTTTTGGGACAATGGCATATCAAAAGGAAAATACCATTTCAAAGGTCGTGGTTACTCTCATGATAACTTTGGTAACGCTTGCGGGGGTTACGTATTTTAGTTTTGAGAGTTATAAAGATTTTACTCAGGCTCTCGAAAATCTCAACTCAGACTCAGAAGATGTAATACTCACCGAAAGCATATTATCAGAGATTGGAGTACTAGAAACTAAAGGACGAACCTACTTATTGACCTTTAGTGACGTAGATCTTGATATTTACATAGCCGGTGTACGTTATACCAAGGTGTTAATTGATTCGCTATATCGCCATAGCTATGGGCTCAATTACCACTCGGAGGTAGATTCGCTTCGTTATTTTTTTAAGAAAAGAGTAGAAAGCTATAATGATCTTATAAACGTAAAGAGTAGCATAGATCAGAGTGACACATGGAATTCTACAAAAAAAATTGTGACCGATGCTGAACAGTCTGTAAGTCGTGATAGTTTGGTGATTCCTGTGGAGGCAGTAACTACTACCATGGTATCGCAAATACCACAAGATGATGAAGATAAAGACAAGGGTGGCTGGTTCAAGAATGTATTTGGAAAAAAAGAAAAGTCAAAAGAAAGCAGTAATTCAACTTCTGAAATAAAGCAGGAGCGAGTAGTAACATACGATAGTAGTTATGTAAAAAAGTATGACACGCTAGTAAGCAATGTTACAGAAGCACTGGAAAAAACCAATCAATTACAAAGAAAGAATAGAGAGATTCTCAATAGAAACGAATTGAGTTTAGTAACCTATGATCAGGGTTTGGTAGAGAAATTACGTTCTATAATTGCCAAAATTCAGGAAATAGAGGCAGCTAATGAGAAAGTAAAAAAAGAAGAGACAGCTGAGCTTGCAAAAAAATCCTTTCAACAAGTTGTGTTGTTTGCACTGATAGCAGCCTTAATTAGTATCCTGCTGATTTACTTTGTGATAAGAGATATACTAAAAGGTCACAGGCTGCAACGCGAATTAGCCCGCGCTAAACTAAAGGCCGAAAAACTAGCGATGGTAAAGGAGGAGTTTCTGGCCAATATGAGTCACGAAATTAGAACACCACTAAATTCTATTCTAGGTTTTTCTAAGCAAATGACGGGAGCTAGTATGAGTGCAGACCAAGAGGCTCGCCTTTTAAATATTAGAAAGAGTGGTGAGC
>JAUICR010000354.1 GCA_030427785.1 Bacteroidia bacterium
CAAAACAGAGTATGGCGATAGATTTAGCATTGAGTTTTGGCTTGATAGGTTACCTCACTTTTTCGTTAACTGATTTTCCGCTTGAGCGGACGAGCCACAATTTGGTATTAATGGCCATGTTGGCTTTGGCTTTTAGAAATAAAGGCACAGAAAAAATGATTCAGATACCGTCAAAGGTGCTGGTAGTAGGCTTACTTGTGGTGACGGGTTTTTCATTAAAAGTGTCAGCTGATAGGTGGAGTGGCGAAAAGTACAGTGCTGAGGTGGCTCAAGCCAATGCCAGCAGAAACGCCCAGAAAATTGTGCCTGCTGCTGAAAAGGCTGTTCATACTTTTTACAACGTAGATAATTACGCCAACCCTATGTACTACTATAGTTCATTGGGTAAACTGGTACTTGGTAATACGAATGGAGCATATGATGATGCTCAATTGGGTTACGAAATTGCCCCTTACAACATCATTATGCTTACACAAATGGGTAATGTGTACAAGGCTCAGAAAAATATGGACGAGGCCATGAAGTATTATCAAATGGCAACGGCTATCTCCCCTAAATATGAAGTGGGTAGGTTTAGTTTAGCTGAGATTTACCTTGGTAAAAATGATTTTGTCGCAGCGTTTCTTGAGCTGAGAGAAATCAACCCCTTTACCAAAGATCCTAGAATGGGTCAGCACTTACCGTATACCATTCAAGAATTGGTGCGCACGAAGGCCGAGCATCAGAAGTTTCCTGATATGATGGAATATTTTAGGGTGAACCCTGCCAATGATGCTGAAGGTTATTTGAGAGGTTATCGAGATTTTAGAAGAAGGTCACTAGAAGCCAAGAAGGCAGAAAAAGCGAAGGAGGCCGTACTTTAAATTTAGCTCACCGGCTTTGTCGTAATAGGCGAGTGCTTCTTTGTATTTCTCGCGCTTGTGCAAAAAACGGGCAGCTTCCAGGTTTTTTCTCTGTATTGCTTTTTGATACATCGGGAGGTCTATCCAGCCATTTTCCATGGCCTTAAGCAACACATTATTTACTTTAGATAAATGCTCTTCTAGCCGGGTGCTCATCCCATCCACCTCACGATACAGAGAGAGAGCGGTATTTATTTTGTAAAAAGAAAAGTCGTTTTTTAGGAGAGTCAGCCACAGTAAAAAATCTTCGGCTCCATGAAAATCGGGATTTTCAGAAAAAGGATATTTTTTTAGAACCTCAGTTTTTACCACTACGGCAGATGGAATAATAGGATTTCCTTTTTCCAGAATTTCTTCAATACTGCTTATTTCGGGGCAGGGCCTTTGTCTACGCGTATCCAGGCCAAAGGTGATAACTGGATGATATAGTACATCAGCATCTTTCCTGCTAATCTGTTTCGCAACAGTTTCAAGTTTCTTAGCATCCCATAAGTCATCGGCATCCAGCAGGGCCACCCATGGCTTGGCAGCTTTTTTTATGGCATTGTTTCGGGCATTGCCTAAGCCGCCATTTTCTTGCTGTATTAGGTTTATAGCCATTTCTGGATGTTCTTTTATCCAGGCTTCACAAATGGCTTTTGAATTATCCGTACTTCCGTCATTCAAAAGGATTACTTCGAAATCTTGATAGCGCTGCC
>JAUICR010000173.1 GCA_030427785.1 Bacteroidia bacterium
CGTTGCAAACGAATTTTTGTTGCCATCGGGATTAATTGTTTTAAAAGGGTACGCTGACCCGGTTCATTAATTTTTGAGGCCGCGAAGATAAACGAATTAGTTTATTGATGACGAGTTGTTTGGGAAATGTTTTTACTAGTCCGTTGTCGGAAGCATCTTCGGTCTTCCCACTTCTAACTGCAGCTTTCACTAATACACTAATTCCCCAATACAATGAGCCAACCTGCTTTTGTTTCATCGCGGCCTATTAGGCCTGAGTAGCGCAATATATAGGTATAAATACCGGGCGTTACCATCTTGCCATTTTGCATTCTTCCGTCCCAATTATTTTGATAAGGCGAAGCCTTAAATATTTGTTCACCCCAGCGGTTTATGACAATTAATTCATTTTGGGCAGGAAGTCCTTCTATATACCAAGTATCATTTAGCCCATCGCCATTGGGCGAAAAACTATTGGGCACATATACTGGTGGCGGATAGCAATCATCTTCGCGGATAAGCGTCATTAGCTCTAAAGTATCGCAGTGAGTACGCAGGCTCAGGCTTGCAAAGCCCTCTTGCCTGTAGGTAGCCCATGGCTTGGTGCTGCCATTGCTCCAGTAATAACTAGCATAAGTATAAAAAGGCACACTCAGCTTTACGCTATCCTTGGCACACAAAATGGTATCCATAGGCAAGCTGGCCTCAGGTGTGGGAAAATAGCGCACTTGTATTTTGCTCACAAAGGTGTCGCACTCATTATAACTCTCTAGCGTATAATCGCCTTCTTGTGTAAGTACTACCTGTGTGCCTGTGGCACCTGTACTCCAGCGATGGCTTACATTGTGCTGCATAGGTACGCTCAGCTCTAAGCTACTGCCTTTGCATATTACAGTATCTCGCGGCAAGCCGCTGTAGTAGGGTGGTATATACTTTACCACTATAGTATCATACTGCCGCCAGCGGTTGTTATAACTTACCTCTACCCAATAAGTGCCCGGTTGGCTTATGGTAATGCTGCTATCTAAGCTACCCGTGCTCCATCTAAAGCGTTTAGTGGCTTCTAGCTTAAAGGTATTGCTATGCTGGGCATGTAGCCGCAGAGTATCACCAAAACACAAAGTGGTATCTGCAGGTAGCTGCACCGAGTAAAGACTATCGGTGCTTTTGTAAACGTAGACAGCATCGAAGAAATAATGATCAAGAAGACGACTCCAAAACCAGTCATTTGTATCAATTTTTGAGTCAAAATAGATCAATCGCCCCCTAGTCCCTGTACCCGTTGAATCAAAGTTGCCCAGTGTTAGGAATTTCTCACCTCCGTTGGCTACAAAGGAACCTTTTATATGTGTCCATTCCCTCCAATGGTTAGGCTGGTATTTCAGGGTATCTTGAACAACTACTTGGGGCGTAATGACTTGATTAATATGGTCTACCCAATGAAACGTGTCAGTACTCAAATAGGCAGCTATTTGCTTAGGAGTATACAGGATCCTTTTTCTTCGATTTACATAAAACTCAACAGTATAATCCACTAGAGGTACCAAGGGTTGTAATAGTTTAGTTTCTATAAAACTGCGTGAGTCACCACTAATGTCTACACCGAAATAGAGGTTATAAACTGAACTATAGTTATTATACGGTTGAGTTTTAATAGTAGATGAACAGCAAGGATCATAGTAAAAATAATTAAAAGGAATTGTAAATCCTGCTCCTTCCTGCAACATCAGACCAGCATAGCCGTCTCCTTCCACTGGGGGTGGGAATTTACGAGAAAACACCTTTGGGCAACTAGGGTTCGAAGTACACTGCTTATGATAAATGATGGTATCTACAGGTGCTTTTGAGCATCGATGTCTCGCAGCATAAGCGTATGGCATACTAAGCCATGGGTAATTGGAGGAAAAAAAACTTTGTAGAGGAGGTTTAGGACTAAACCAATCTTTAAATCTATCAGTTTTATGAGCTTGATCCAACGGAGGATTGATAACTGAAGGCCAATTGTAACTATCGTTATAGATGCATGTGTCCAACATAACACTGAAGTCATGATTGGAAACTAAATTCTGAGCGTACCCTTTTGGCGCGCTCAGAAATAGGATAAAAGTAGATATGTACTTAAGCCATCTCACAATAGACTGAGCTTAGTTAAGTACTTGCGTTTGCCTTTGTTTCCAATTTTCACCAAATAAAGCCCCTTTGGTAAATCGGATAAGTTAACATGGATCGTATTTAAATTTGGTTTTCTATGATAAACCACCGCGCCATTTGTTGAGAAAATAGTAATCACACTATTTGATTCAAAATTTCCTTTTATTGTAAAGTTACCTGCTGATGGATTAGGATAAATGATAAAAGAATCATTAGCTTCAATTTCCAATCTTGCATTTTTAGGAGTAACACAGCCTGCACTCCCTGATGTATTGTATACATAGATTTTGGTGTGATTCTCTATAGGCTGATGTAAGGCGTTAGATGTACTATTAAAATACCAATCTATGCTGAAAAATTGCTGACTAACAGTGCCTGCAATTCCATCACTAAAAGGATTAGTACCTACATAGCTGTATTTCCAAATATTATCGGTAGGATTACCCGTGCTTCCTTGGTCATCTATGTCAGTATTGGTCAAATAAAACCCATGATAACTGTTTTCAATACGATTGCAGGTATATTGGGTACCAGTATTATTAGTACCCGTAAGATGTATCGCCCTATTGTGGTTATAAAAGCTGTTTTGGCTAAAAGTGATGTTTTGGCAATTATCTACTAAGGCGCCTCTGTAATGGGTATTATCAGCATAGTTAGTTCTTGCTACGGTATGCTTTAATATATTATCATTAAAATCCATTCCGTAGTTTTCTTTGAGGCTAAAAAGTGTAAGATTTATGTCAGATTGGGCATCATTATCAGTACACTCCAAGTTACCATTAACACCAGTTCTTATTTGTTCTATAGTCACAGGAGTTTCTCTAATGGTGTTTTCGCTTACAATAACATTGGTGCTGGTTACTCCAACTGTTCCTGTAATGGTAAGCTCGCTGCTAGAAGCTATACCTGAGGTATTGGTAAACGTATTGGAAGTAAAGGAAGAACCACCATAAGGAGCTAAAGCCGAAACACTCTGGTGCATAGGATCGGTGCATATAACTGTGGTTATATCGTGATCATTATAATCCCAGTAAGCGGCAGATTCATCAATAGTATTATCACAAACATCAAAGGTATTGGCTTGTGAAGAACTTCCTCCCACATTTACAGTGGATCCGTTATAAGCTTTTACAGCAAACACATTATTAAAATTATTGTTGCGGGCTATAAATTGTGATTGGTCAGAATCGATAGCTCCTCGATCAATCAGCCCCGTATTTTTAAAGTAATTGGTGCCATAGCTTTCATGCCCAATTTGAATATTTTCAGAATCAACCAGAATAAAATCATGAGTGTTTTGAGAAACGACAGGTAGGAAGTTGGTCATATTGACTCTTGATAAACTACTATTGTAACAATAGGTGTTTTCCGGTTCGCCAGTAGCATCAAAGGTGCAGCCATCTACTTTTGTCCAAGAGTTTGTAGCATACGACCCTGTTCCAACAAAGTCCTTTAGATAAGCAGCTATCCAGTTATCTGTAAAGTCAGTTCTTATTAAGGAGATGGAGTTTTCATCTGTAGCCATGATACTTCGCAGCGCACCTTTTACCGTGCAGCCGCTCATGCTAAGGGAGTTATTGTCTTCTAAGAAAATACGATCCCAGCGGCAATCACAAAAAGCATCTAAATCGCTATCGGCAAAGTCTAAGCTAACACCTACATCCGGCAACATTTGGGCGTCTGGCCCAAGCCAAATTTCGCAATCATCAAAGGAATGGGTACCTGTAGCAAACCCGATGTCGCCAAACATAATTACTGTCTTTCCTGATAAGCTTCCTGATGGGTTATAAGGGTCAAAGTTTTCATTTACCGCAAGGATGTCATAGCTGATACCTTGGCAGCACTCTACCACGGTAGCCACAATTTCGCAATCGCCTTGACCTGTTGATACGATAAACGTAATTGTTCCAATGCCATTGTATCCCGAAATACTTATACCGTCAATATCAACAAGACCTTGTCCATGGTCAGTAAAATTACTTAGGGTAATTCCTTGTAATTGCCCTGGATCATAGGTTATAGTAACACCGTGTGCCGTTTGGCCACCTTCGAGTAGCGTGAAACTGGCTTCACCATCACAAGCCATTTGATTATGTTGTTCAAACGAAAAGTCAAAATCGCTACAAGGTGTTTGCGCAATGCTGCTTTGAAAAAATCCCAGCATGAAGCTAAGGATTAAAACAAATTGATGAGGGGGGGGGTAAGATTAATCTCATAATAAAAGGTTTTAGAAATTGGTTTATAAATAAATTCTGAACGAATATACCAACATTAGAAAACATAAAGAAGCTAACGATTATATGAAGATACTTAAAGCCTAGTTTGAGTTAGTTAACGAACCAGCTTGTTTTTTGCTTTTTTTATTAGAATGCGCTATTTATAATGTACAAATAGCATTTTTATAAGAAAACTGAAGGTTTACCGAATTAGTTATCGAATGTAAAATTATACTACAAAAACTCACAATTAGCTTAATGTTACAACCCATCTCCTTCCTGTGGACTATGGACTGCCGACTAAAAGCTTTCCTCACTGTTCAAACCAAAACCCATTGGGAATTACCCCGGCATCAAAACTTTGTTTTAGATTTCCAGAAGAACTGAAATGTAATACTTCACCTTTTTGAATAAAATCTTTAGCGTTAGCTATCCATACATCACCAGTGTTTTCATCTACTGCCAAGCCATAGAAGCTTTTGCCATTAGCGGTAATCATAGGCGTACCAGGCAGTGCACTAGCATTGGTACTCACTTTATATACATCTGCAGATATAAAGTATAACGAATCTAATTGTGGCGAAAAGGCTAGTCCTTTTGTGAGATAATTTGGGTTAAGCTCATAAAGCTGCAAAATAGCTGGGTTATTGCCATAAAGTTTTACAAGACCACCTTTTTTATTTTTACTCGCATCACCGGTACAAAGCACCCAGGTGTTGCCATCAGCATCTTGTTTAATTTCCGTGGCGCCATATGCAACTTCTACACTGTCCTTAAGGGTATGATCACTCGTGTTAATCCTAAGAATATGATCGCTTTCAGGTTGGCAAACCAATACCATATTCTCAGTTAGGAGCATTTGTTCAGTCCAGCCAGGGGTTTTGATACTATGCTTTTTTACACCAGTATGATAATTAATTACAGCAATGGCATCAGCATACAAATCGCTCACATAAGCGATACTATCATTTATAGGTAAAAAATAACGAGGCGACATAAAACCAAAAAGTGTTTTGAAAGACTCAAAAGTATTGCGACTAACCACTTCAATTTTTTGCGAATTGTTAACCACCAAATAAGCCAGATTATTGGTTAGCGTTACTGATTGCAATACGTCACCTAAGGCTCGTTGGTTTTTGGTTTTAAAAAAATTGGACTGATACACCGAATCTATGTTGGAGATAATATCAAGCGAGGCATTGCCTACCTGAAATCCACCTTCATTCAGTATCCATACCCCATTCGTCTCGTGTAATGCTATTGGGTCGCAGCATGTACTTGGTTTATCACTTTTGCAGGAGGATAAAAAAGATATGAGAATTACTAGAGATAGGGGTTTTAAAAACTTCATTTTACAATGGATAAAAGTTGCTGATGCTGAGTGTTATTGTGGTTTAGTACCAAAACGTACTGACCATTGCTAAGAAAATTAATATCCAAAGGGTAGGTATTGTTTAGGTTTTTTGAGACCACTTTTTCCAGTAGCAATTTTCCTGTTAATGAGTAAATCTGAATGGAAAAATTTGATTCGGTAAAAGTGATGTTTATGTTGCCAGAGCTGGGGTTGGGATACACTCCAACATTAAAATCTTGTTCCTTTAAACCCACTTTTGAACTTGCGTGAATAAGGCCAACACCCGCCAAATCAAAACCCGAAGAAGCAAAGGCGGTAGGCCAAGGGTCATTTATTTTATGGTCGGCTGTATCGCTACTGGCATAAGCATTAAGGATAGAACCTACCACATCAATTACCCTAACATGGGTTATTTTTTGTAGATCTAAACCAGCGGCTCCACTTAGTTCTGATAAGTCAAAAGGAGTGCCGAAGCCACCACGATATTTGCCCGCCAGATTATTGATTTTAGTAGCATCAAGCAGCCCAAATGGGCCAATCTGCTGCGTGTCTTGGGTAAGACTAGCAGCTTGAAAACGATGAAAATTTATACCATCAGAACTTACTTCTACAAAGGCTAGTTCTAAGAAATCATCTTGAAACGAATTTTCAAAAACAGCAAAATCCCAACCTGGCCCATCATAAAGATATTGGCCAAATTGTAGTGTGGCTATGCCACCATCTCCCAGGCTTACCACAGTATTTGAGGGTTTGCCAATAGGAGATAAGCTATCGCCTACCGCTGCTTTACCTAAAGTGGTATCGGCTATGTTTTGCCATCCGAGATGTAGTACACAACTGCTGGCCCAGGCGTTAAAACTACTACTGTCTTCATGCAGGGCGCTGCTACCTACCTGACCTGCAGGGGGTGCAAACTGTCCTCCCACATACAGGGAGGACAATAAGGTTGATAGTAGAAGCAAATTTTTCATTAGTGCAAACTAATTTTTTGCGAATGTAATCCGCTTTCGGTTGCTACATTTAAAATGTAAAGGCCACGTTGCAGAGCTGTCACATCCACTGCTCCGTTTATTAATTTTCCTGAAACAACTTTCTGCCCAGTTAAGCTCATGATTTCAAAAGTAGCTTCTTGGTTTTCGGTTTCAATCCAAATTTTATTTTGAGCAGGATTTGGATAAACAAATGCTAAGGGAGTCTCTAGCTCGTCAATACCAAAAAACTGTTCATTGAAATTATCAATGGCAAAAAAGCTTGGAGTATTCATACCAAAAGATCCAGTATCGCTTGAAGTTAAAGTAAACATCAAGCTATCTACATTGCCCAACGGGTATAGGTCTACCACTTGCCAGCTGTCTACTATGTAGTCTTTACTATTGTCGCTATCGCGAAAATCAGCAAGGTAAAACTCCACCTTACTAGGTATAAGTGCACCATTGTAATAGCCTTCTATAGTAAGTAGGAAAAAATCGGGGTCGTTGCCACTGGTACCCCCAAATTTTTTGGCAAAGGTATCACCATCCCTCATGCTCACATAGGCATTGTTGGTATTGGTAATGTGCATTGATCTTAGATGAGATCCAGCTGTAGGGCCGGTTAATACAATCTTAGAACCTTGTTGGCCCACAGCATAGGTTGGAGAAAAAGTACCTCCTTCGGACGGGCGCGCTACGGTAATGTCTGAATAATTGGTGGCACTTGTATCGGTCATACTGCTGATGGCCCATCCGCCTGTCCAATAGCCACCCCATGCCGTGTCATAGTAATTATGAAATTCGGCATCACCACTTACAAAAGTATG
>JAUICR010000174.1 GCA_030427785.1 Bacteroidia bacterium
TCTAGTTAATTTTAGGCACTCACTAGTAAAACGCAACATCTCAATGACCAGATCAGAATATTTAAGCGACTTGAGGCATTCTCTCAGGATTATGAGAAATGACGTTCAAAAGAGTTTTTACTTTATGGAAAGTGATCAGCTGCAAAGGCGGCCAGCGGAAGGAAAGTGGAGCATTATCGAAATTTTTGCTCATATTAATATTTTTCAATCCTACTACCTGCAGCAAATAGAAATGGCCTTAAATAAGGCTCCTGAGGTAAATCATGATGACTTAAAAATAACCTGGCTTGGCTCTCAATTTATCAAAAGCATGAAGCCTGTAGATGGCGTGCGGAAAATGAAAGTGAAAACTTTTAGGAAATCTGACCCACTTTACAGAGCCAAGCAGGGCATTGTACTGAATGATCGTATCGTATTTCAAGATTTTATTAACGATATAGAAGAGCTCGAAGAAATAATCATTAAAGCCTACGACCGAGATATTTCTTCTGTAAAAGTACCCACCTTTATCCCATTTATAAAGATCAATATTGCCGAGGCTATCGGTTTTAGCTTAGCACATACTGAGCGCCATATAGTGCAAGCAAAAGAATTAATAGACGATTAAATCCTCTTTGACACCCAAAAAAAAACGCCCTTAGTTTTCACTAAGGGCGTTTTTACTTTATTAGCTTCTTAAGCTTTATTTCACAGATTTAATCCAAAGATCACCAGAGAAGCTTCCATTCAAATTAGAGGCTTTTGCTTGTTCGGCTTGCTTATAGGTATCATACTTACGCAGGTACACATAGTAGTAGAAATTACCAGGATCCTGGAATGATCTCGCTTGTACTCCCTGGCTTTCTAGCTTACGCTGTAATCTATCCGCATTGGCCTTATTGCTAAACACTCCTGCTACAATGTAATATCCTGCACTACCCGGTGCTACATTATTAGCAGAGCTACCGGGATCAAAAGTTCCTTGGTTGGCATTCTGTCCGCCATTATCGCCACCTTGCCCTTGCTGATTTTGGTTTCCACCTGCATTTTGATTGTTCTGACCTTGGTTGTTACCACCTTGGTTCTGTCCAGCATTTTGAGTGGCATTCAGCGCAGCTGCAGCGGCTGCCGCCTCAGCGGCCTCTTTAAATTCTTTTTCGATTTCGCGCTTGTACTCATCCTTAAATTCTTCAAGCTTCTCATCTACCAACTCTTCCGTTTCGGCTTTAGCTTTTCTTTGCTGAGTTTTCAACTTCTTGATTTCGTTCTCCATACGCTCATTTCGCTTATTGCTTCCAAATCGGTATCCAAGCATAAACTCATGAGATGTTCCTAATTCAGAACCATACTCATTCAATGAAAAATCATAAGCATACCCGATGGTTAATTGCTCCGAAAGATTCACCCCCACATTGGCGGTAACGGCATATTCCGAGCGAAACATGGCTCCTATAAAGCCTAACCCTTCCATGTTAAACATCAATCCGGCATCTACCTGCACAGGAACATACTTGGCCGCTCTTACTACCACTAGTGGTGTAAGCACGTTTTTATCCCCTGAAAATTTAAAATCATATTGAGCATTAAATACATAATGTCTAATCAATTGATAATCCACCTCGGTAGTAGGGGTTCTTGCATACTCTATAGTAGAAGCTAAAAGTTGTGGAGCGGCTGCACCAATTTGAAAATCGGCTATTTTAAAATTAAGTCCTGCATTTAGGTCAAATGCTCCCCTATCTCCATTGGTAATAGTAAACACATCACCTTGATCTTTAGCTCTTATAGCATCCACATCTATGTTATTATTGAAATAACCAAAGCCTAATCCAAAAGACAACTGCATTTTGTCAGTTATTTTAAGGTGATAAGCATAGTTTCCATACATTCCTAGCTTACTTACTATATCTGTTCTATCTGAAAAAGCATACATACTCCAACCTACCTTTTCTTCATTCAATGATCCGTTGATGGCCAATGCCGAAGTCTCAGGAGATCCCTGAATATCCGTCCATTGCCTACGGTGAAGAAAAGTGGCCTCAGTATACCCTTTGGCACCTGACATGGCGGGATTATAGATATAAGGAGTAAAGAAATAATTGCTATACAGCGGAATCTGTTGCGCTTTTACAGACACAGCTGCAATAGCAAAAACGATTACCAGAATTGATTTATTAAATTTCATTGCTTAGCGTCTTTTTATTTACGGATTAGGGTAACAGCATTTTTGAGTAACACCTCTCCATCACAGCTTAATATATAATAGTAGGTACCATCGGGCAATTCATTACCTCCTTTGTCTCGCCCATCCCATATTCCGTTAAACTGCTCTTGATCATATACGGTAGAACCCCATCGGTTCATTATATCAATTCTACATACATTGTATTGACCCACAATACCACGTATATCCCAGGTATCATTCATCCCATCATTATTAGGACTAAAATAGTTCCATGCCTGAGCAAGCAAGGCAATATCAGGATCTTCATCGCTCAACACAATCAGGGTTAAGGAATCGATATCTGAACAACCGAAAGAATTTCTAACCACCAGGTATATTGTAATGGTATCACCTTTTACACCTTCTGGCAGTGTATAGCTTACCGAAACATCTGATGATAAAAAGTCGCTCCAAGCAATAGGCTTACTGGCTGACCATTGATAACTAGTTCCTCCACTTCCGCTTAGTTGTACTGTAGTACCTGAGGTGGTAGTAATATCAGGGCCTGCATTAGCAGTGGTAGTCTGCGCATAAACAATTACTTGCCTGGTGGTTTGGCAACCATTTACTCCAGTACCCGTTACGGTATAGGTACCAGGGGTACTAATCCATTCTGATGGACTAAGACTCCCACCTGGGCTCCATAAGTAATTCAATGAATTTCCTTGTGCAATTACCAAAATAGAATCGCCAGCACAAAGACCTAAGGAATCGCCAGGGAAGAAATTTAGAGTAGGAGGATCAAAGAATACTACCTCTATACTATCACTAATAAAACTACATCCTATCAATCCAAACTGATTAATTTCATAAACGCTCAATCTAAAGAAGGCACTATCTTCACCGGGCTCGCGATAGCTGGTATCTACCAATATTACCGGAAGGGTATCGTTTAACGCATTAGACCATGTTCCAGTTCCAGCATTATACTGTTGCCATTGAAATCTCCAACTTGGCCTGAACTCTCGTGACGCAAGAATAACAGCATCATCCAAACACAATAACCTGTCAGTATCAGTTCCTGGAATAGCAGGCAATAAGGTATCTGTTAAGGCGGTAGAAGGTATTAAGTCAACAAATACATGGAAAGCATCTAAGGTATCTATACAGATACTGTCATCTAATGCTACATAATATTGTCCACCTACATTGGTAAAGTAATTTTGACCCGTGGCACCAGCAATAGGAATTCTATGGGTGATTCCATTAGTATCTAGCGAATCAGTCATCCATTGATACGTATAGTTCAATCCTAAGCCTACCATTTGTCCTGGGGTAGCAGGTGCTATTAGCATTACCGAATCTTCTTCACACAGGCTAACCGAATCTTTGCCCACACTGGTAATCCAAGGCTGTGGTGCATAATCAATGGTTGTATCAGGATTCCACCTTATGCGTACTTCATCCGAAATGTACTCACAGATGTTTGCTCCGGTAAAAAATGTAGTAGTGCGAGTGATGAGCCTATATCGAGATATTGGCTGAATAGGTTTGATCGTGGTATCCACCAAAATTGTTGGATCAGTACCTCCTACAAAACCTGGATTTGCCAGGTTAGGAAGGTTCTCCCACATGCTGGTACTAAAATTATATCGCTGCCATTGATAAGTCCACCCACCTGTTGTGGAGCTCCTTGGAACCTGGTTAGTAGAAGTAAGCCTTACAGAGTCTCTTAAGCAAATATCTTTTGTGATAATTTGTGGCCCCACCAAACCGTTCAAATAATTCTCTGAGGCGATTTTAGTTTTAGGTAAAGTATCCATAAAGGCATAATACGGCTGAGAAGTGTCTGAGCAGTACCCATCGTTGACAACCACGTAAAATCTACCCGTTGTATCTGCTAGGAAAGTACGGAGAGTATCTGCAGAGTCCGTCATATAGTAAACGGTATTGTTTGACTGGGTTACAGAATCAGTTATCCATTGATAAGTAAATGACAGACCTGTACCTGCCGGTGGTGCGTTAGCCTGCAGGGGAGCACCATTTCCTTCACAAAAACGAACTGAATCTAATGGAAAACCAAATAATGGATTAGGATTGTCAATTTGAACAACAGCGGGGGCTACGCCTACATTACTAACATTGGTAGGAACTGTAACCACATTAATCAAGGTATCTTTTGAATCTCTGGCACAAGCGCCAAAGTCAATTCGGATAGCATAAAGTCCTGAAATTTTCACCACTAATGAATCGGCATTTTCTAGCGGAATCGGAACACCATTTCTTAGCCACTGATAGGATGCACCGGCTTGCTTTTCGGCATACAGCATAATCGAGTCGCCATCACAAAGACCCCAGTCTCCAGTGGTAGTATATAAGTTTTCAAAACCATAGGCTATAGAATCTATAACTGGTAGCGTTGGAAGCTTATTGATTAATAGATAAGCTGTGTCACTAATTTCTCCATTACTATTTCTTACTCTCAGGGTAGCACTCCCTAAAGGAGCATCACAAGGGATAATCAATTGAGCTTCCTTAGTGTCGGGTGCCGAAAATGTATCAACGGGTACTAAATCGTTCAAACCTGTTAATGACCATAATTCTAATGAATCGGCATTGGCCCAATTGTTATTGGGTGAAGCCAACTCATAATAAAACTTGGTAGTGGGAAGAAATGCACTTGCATAGAAGTACTTTAATTCTGGCTTGACAACATTATTAGAGGGGTTAAAACTTACACCCAGAGTATCACATTGGCACACGCTAATAGGGTTAGCTGGTGTGGATGTCCCAAATGTGGACCTTGGTAGGATTGTAATTTGCTGAGCTTGCAGCTGCAAAAAGCTCGTAAAAAGGAAAAGAACAAAGCCTAGTCTGATAAAGCTTTTCTTCATTATTTTTTGTTTTAGTAATCGTTAAACGGGCGCAATATAAACATAAAAAACCTGCGTAGTTACTGACAAACTCACGATTATTAACAACACTTAGTTTAAGGATTCTCAATATGAGAAAGGCTTATACAAGCTAATGCGAGTCGTCCTTATTTATTAATACGAATGAAACTGATTGATTAAGACACTAAAGCCTTGGATTAAAGGAAAAAAAATAAGAGCAATTAAAACCCTGTGAATCCTAAAAACTAAGCACTCAAATTATTAAACGAGTGCAACTTATTAGTATTCGATTTGCTAAAAGGGTGTTTCCGATATCAAAACTTAGTGGTGCTTACACAAATCATTCTGTCAATATTTTTAATAAACTTGCTCTGCTAATTGTAGGACTTGCGCAAATGCTAAAAAAGATAATTGAACTCAGTAAAACGAAGGATGCTGAGGCTTTGGTAAAAATTACCAACCTGCTGGTAGCAGAGTACCCTGAGTACACTTGGGCTGGTTTTTACCTAATGAATCACCAAACGAACGAACTACACTTAGGGCCTTATACTGGTCCAGCTACCGATCATACCATCATACCCTTTGGCAAAGGAATATGCGGGCAAGTGGCCAATTCTGGCGAAACATATATTGCACAGGATGTGGCCAGCGAAACAAATTACATAACCTGTAGTTTGGATGTAAAATCTGAAATCGTGCTGCCTATCTACTACCAAGGAAAACTAGTAGCCCAATTAGATATTGACAGCAATGTACCAAATGCTTTTAGCCCTGAGCGTACTAAATGGTTTGAACAACTAAGTAGTTCCATTGGCGAAAACCTTGGTCAACATTTAATTTTCTCCTAAATATCATAAATGGCTTTTAAACCCCGGTGCGGATAGCTTCTACCGGATCTAAGCGAGAGGCCGAATAAGCAGGTAGGTAACCTGAAATTATTCCTATTAATACAGAGATGCTAACTCCTTGAACAATATTTTGTAGGCTTAAGCCAAAAGCAAAACCACTTACTGACCCGAGAATTAACATTAAGCCGTACACCAGTATCAGCCCAAAAATTCCACCTATAAGGCAAAGGACAATTGACTCAAGCAAAAACTGCATTAGGATAAAGTAATTCTTGGCGCCCAAGCTTTTTTGGATACCAATCTGATTGGTCCTTTCTCGCACACTTACAAACATAATATTGGCAATACCAAAACCGCCTACCAAAATACTAAACCCGCCAATGATCCAACCTGCAATGCTAAGGATACTAAAAATTGCATCGAGCCCCGAAGATAAAAGTGAGCTCTCGTTTAAGGCAAAATTATCATCGGCTTTAGGCTTCAGCCTTCGTATAGCACGCATCGCTCCACGCAGTTCATCTTTCATCTCGGCTACTTCGTATCCTGGTTTGGTTTTCACCATTATAAAAGACTCATTTTGGTCCTCTACGTTGATAAGTCCTCTAATAAAATTTACGGGTAGTAGCACATACGAATCAGCGCCTTCTCCAGCCAAACTCTGCCCCTGCTTTTCGTACACTCCTACTACACGTACTTTTCTACCCATCACCTTTATTTCCTGCCCTATAGGATCTTCATTGGGAAATAAACCTTTTGCAACATCTTTTCCCAACACCGCAATAGGACTGCCTGACTTTGACTCTAACGGGCTAAAAAACCGGCCAGCTTCCAAATCATATTTCCACACTTGCTGAAAATCGTGTGATACAGGCTGAACCGTTACATTATCAATACTGTTCAATCCTCGCTTAACAGTTTTTCTCATGGCAAAACCAAATACCATGTAATCTGCCTTCTTCAGCCTTTTTTCCAATTTTTCAAATTCTGAATAACCCGGGTTTGGGCGCTGAAAGTATTTCCACCACTCATAACCATCGGGGCCACCTCCCCAAGGCATTTTTTGAACATAAATCACATCATTTCCTAAAGATGATAAGCTGCTGCGCACGCTGCGCTCTAGAGAATCTACCACTGTAAAAACAGAAATAATGGTAAAAATACCAATGGTAATACCGAGTAGACTTAACACCGTGCGCAGCATATTTACGCGCAATGCATGCAAGGCAAAAAGGAAACTTTCTTTGAAAATTCTAAAAAAAATCATGACTTAAAATGAAGACGCGTAAATATATGTGAAAAAGGCCTCTAAAGGTGGTAAATAGCACGTGATTTTGGCTAAATTCGCGGCTTCAATTTTTTATCATGTCACTATCTCCCTCAGCCCCTACGGCTCTCATTTCTGTATTTTATAAAGACGGCTTAGATGAACTTGTAAAGAGCCTGGTTGCCAATGGCTACCGACTACTTTCTACAGGCGGAACCAGAAAATTTATTGAAGATTTAGGTTACGATGTAGAAGCGGTAGAAGACCTTACAGGATATCCCAGTAT
>JAUICR010000175.1 GCA_030427785.1 Bacteroidia bacterium
CACCTAGCGAGGGTATTGACATAAACTCAGCAGGTAAATCTTTAGGGTACTCCGCTTTGGCTTCTCAGGCAGCAAATTATTTAAACCTTGTAACCGGAAACTTTGAAGTATCATTAGATTACCAAGCGGCAGACCCCACTTCTACTTATTATACTGAGCAGGGTGAGGTAGAGGTAGGAGTATCTACCCGTCTTTATAATGATCGCGTATACGTCAACACCTCAATGGGTATGGCTGTGGCTCCCGGGCCCGATCAATCACAGTTTGCGGGCGATATTGAAATAGAATACAGTATTACCGAGGATGGGAGATTTAGAGCCAAAGCATTTAATAGAGCTGTTCAAAACGATTACAACTTTGGTCAACAGAACTATCAGCAAGGTATTGGTATTTTCTACCGCCTTGATTTTGACTATATCTTCAAAAAGAAAAAGACTAACGACACAGGGGGGAATGACGAAGGCATAAAAGAAGAAGCCTCAAAGGTAGAAACAGAGACTCCCTAATGCACCTATTTTACATCATTCTATTTTCGGTAATAGTAAGTCCGTAGCCGGTTATACCCACACGTTTCAATGGGTTATTTGTAAGCAAGGTAATTTTACTTATACCAAGTTCATGTAGTATCTGAGCACCCACCCCAAAATCTCGGGCATCTTTAGTAAAGCTCATTTTGGTTACTTGCTCTTTGTTGCCTTCATTTACATGATACGCTCTTAGTCTTTGAAGCAGGTTTCCATGGGTTTTTTCTTGATTCATGTACACTATAGCGCCTTTACCTTCTTTGGCTACGGCATCCATTGCTTTTTCTAATTGGTGGCTCGTATCAGATGTTAATATTTCAAATATATCGTGAGCAACCGTGGCCGAATGCATGCGAACTAAAACACTCTCATCTTTGCTCCAGGTACCCATTGTAAGGGCTATATGAAGCTGACCATTGGTGGTTTGTTCATAGGCCTTAAGGTTAAATTCTCCAAAAGCTGTTTTTATCGGAAACTCTTCCTTCATTACAATTAGCGACTCACGATTCATGCGGTAAGCCACCAAATCTTCGATGCTAATAAGCTTTAAATCAAAATTCTTGGCTATTTCTTTAAGCTGAGGAAGGCGAGCCATAGTGCCATCCTCATTCATTATTTCTACAATTACGCCCGCTGGTTCTAGGCCAGCCAATCGAGCCAAATCTATAGCTGCTTCTGTATGCCCTGTTCTGCGCAGCACACCTCCTGATTTTGCGATAAGCGGAAAAATATGACCCGGCTTGGCCAAGTCAAAATGTGTAGTATTCTTATCTACAAGTGCTTTTATGGTTTTTGACCTGTCAGAAGCAGAAATTCCGGTAGTTACACCATCACCCTTTTTGTCTACTGATACAGTAAACTGAGTGTTCATAGGATCGGTATTATTTACCACCATGGGGTCTAGGCCTAATTCTTTACACCTGCTTTCTACCAATGGGGCGCATATTAGTCCACGACCTTCTTTTGTCATAAAATTGATCATCTGAGGCGTTACCATTTCGGCAGCCGCCACAAAGTCTCCTTCATTCTCTCGGTCTTCGTCATCTACCACTATCACTACCTTGCCATTTCTTATGTCTTCTATGGCTGATTCTATGGTATCTAAATTACTCTTGATTTCTACGTGTTGGCTGCCAGGCATTGCTTTTTACTCCTTTAAGATAAATGGTAAATCCCTCTAATAGGGCCAAATTCATATGTATAAAATGACCAGGATACTTTAATAATCCGGCCTTTGCATTTTGCGAAAATAATATTCCAAACATTCCTAATCCCAACAAAGTCATATAAATGCCTGCAAACAGTGCGTAAAAAAAACCTGAGGGAGCTAATAAGGTTGAAACTGGTATTAATAGCAATAAAAAGAACGGAGTGAGCCATCGCAAAACTTTATGCGACAAGAACAAAAATCCTGCTGGAAAAAACTGTTTTATCAATAGCCCGGAAAAGGTTCCTAGGTTTTGAAAATTTCCGATTGAAATGCGAACCTTTCTTTTGTATTCTTCTTCGCTTTGGGTACTTACATCTTCGTAGCACCTAGCTTTAGACAGAAACTTTACGTCAAATCCCTTTTTTATTACGGACATACTGATATAAAAATCCTCCATAAAAAATAGGGGCGGGATAGTTTCAAATAATTCGCGCTTAATGATATAACAGCCGCCCTCTACGCCCATTGTTTTGGCAAACACATCAGACTCAGCCTGCTTTATAGCATTTTCTACCTTCAGGTAAATATCTTCTTGTTTGCTAATTCCTTTTCCATGTACTTGCTTGTAGGCAATTTTGCCTCCTACAATTCCCGCGTTTTTACAGGCCATTTCACTTACCAGATGTGGGATAGTTTCTGGTTCAAAAATAATGTTGGCATCGGTTAATATCAGTAAGTCGGCCGTGCTTTGTGGCACAAGTTGATTGATGATTCCCGCCTTACCTGTTCGTGCTTCAAAGGTTTTAAAATGAATTTGAGGGAATTCTTTTTGCAACCTTTTTACCACATCATCAGTTCCATCATTGCTAGCATCTGACCCCAATCGTATACTTAATTTACCTGGATTGTAATGGGTGTTTAATGAGCTTCTTAACTTTTGTTCTATTACGTCTACCTCGTTGTAGGCAGCAAAAATTATTTCTACTGTAGGTTGGTACTCCGGGTTTCTGGCTTGTTCTTTCTTCTTGAATAATTTACCCAGAATAATCATAAAAATTGGGTAGATGATGTAGGTATGCACAATGCCTAAAACACAAATAAAAAAAATGACTTTTAGCATACCTGCGTAGAGTAAAAATTAATCAAGTCTCTTCCTAGTATATGATTGTCATATTTTGACACAGCAGTAGTTTGGGCATTTTTTTCTATGGACAATCTAGTTTCTGAATTCCCCAAAAGATCTACAATAGCATTGACAAATTCTTCAGGTTTATTCGCTATCAGTATGTCGTATCCGCTTTGTACGTCTACACCTTCTGCACCTATTTGCGTACTTACTTGACATTTTCCTAAAGCCAAGTTTTCAATAATTTTAATACGCATACCGCTTCCGGCCAATAGGGGCACCACAACCAGAGTTCCGGAATTAATAAAGGTGGTCATATCAAGGACCTCCTTTTGTATATCAATTCCTTGATCCTGCAGTTTTACAATAGAGTTTGGCATATACCTTCCTCCCAAACTAAAGGTAATTTCAGGCAATTTTTGCTGCAAAAGCGGCCATACATTTTTGGCAAACCACAGCACCCCCTGCACATTTGGTTGCCAATCAAAACTAGCTAAATACACCAAATCGTATTTTTTCTCCTGATTAGATATTGGCTTTAATAAATCCAAGTTTATCCCACATGGTATGCTCGTAGTTTTAAGGGTAGGATTGAGTTTTCTAAATCGCTTTTCATCTTCAGGTGTAATAGCCACCAAAGCATCTACTTGAGTAATGGCTTTTAATTCAAACTTTTTCAGCCTTTTAACCTGTAGCTTGAGATAGCCTTTTTTCAAAGGGTTTGTTTCATTCTTGATGTGGCGTTCCCAAATTTGATATTCTACATTGTGGGCCCTTAATGTGATTTTCGCGTTGGAGTGCCGTCTTATCACATCGTAATACACCATCATGGCTAAGCCTTCTAATTGTATGATATCAAAGGTTTCTTTAGCCAATAAGTTCTTTAATTTCTTGGAAAATGATTTAAGGTAAAACCTAGAAACGTGAAAGGGTTTCCCATCCAGCAGGTTGATAGCTGCTCTTACAGGTTTTATGTCAGTATCAGCTTCTACAGCGCTTAATGCTAATTCATCAGGCTGCTTATCACTTATCTGTTTAGATGTTTTAAAATGCTTTTTAGTATTAAGGGTAAGTAGGCTAACCGATACATTGTTTTTCAACAATCCGTCTATCATAGATGCAATAGCTATGCTACTGCCGTCATTGGCAGGGTAGGGCACTTTGTTACTTAATAGCAGAATTTTCAAAGGAAACTGGTTAAATCTCTATTACCTACATTAAGCTTTCGAGGTCTTGCTTTTTGATCGTACAAAAATGCTTGAAATTTTTCGAAATGGCTTGAGGTAAACCTCAATATTAAAAATGGCACTATCTGTGGCCGATTTGTAGGTAAGCCACATACCTATGGGCAATAGCGATAGGTTGGCTGTCCACATGGCTCTGAATGGGGTCCACATCAGTTCTCTTCCCAGTTTCTCAAAAGAATAACTCGTAACATGATAAATGATAAAAATAACGATAGATACTACCACAGGCATACCCATACCTCCTTTGCGAATAATTGCCCCTAGTGGCGCTCCGATAAAAAACAAGACAATACACGAAAAGGAAATCGAGAATTTCTTTTGCCACTCTAGCTTGTGCCTGGCAATAAGTTTATCGCGCCACAAAAACTCTCTAGCCGCATTTTGATAATAAGAAGAGGTGCTGCGCGAAATTCTCAAGGCATTTTGAATAATACGGTCATGCTCACTAGCATCCATATTGGCTAAAATTCTGTTTGCCATATTTACAGTATCATATTTGGGCGCTACCGCTCTCATCGAGTCGTTTATTCCCCCCAATATGGTAAACGAATACTTTTGAGACATAGATTCAGCTAAATCCTTTTTGCGCATTTCGAATGCATGATGTAACGAGTCAGTTGCTTTGCTTAACTGCACAATATTAAGCATGTCAAAATCTTTTCTTGATCCCTCTCTTAGGTCTCCACTCTGAAAATCTAATAGGTTGAACCTAATAAGTGACCTACTAAAGGATGAATGTGCGAATGGATAATTATCTCTGTCTTTAGCTTTATTGGCATGAATGTCTTCATAAGTATTACCATTGAATAGCTCAATGTTTAAGTACATCTCATCCTCCGTTACCTCCATTTTTCCCGTCTCTGCATTTATCACCTTCATATTGCCCATCTGCTGGCTATGATCATAGATATATACATCACGGAGCTCATTTTGGTTTGGCCCAAACTTTTCACCCACCTTTATTGAATAGTTTTCTATACCGCTATAAAAAACACCTTGCCTAATGTTGAGAGCCGGTTTTTTGTTAGTGATATTTCGCAATAGTGTTTCACTCTTTAGGTTGGCCACAGGTATTACATAATTGGCAAAGAGGAATGAAATAACCGAAATAAATAAAATGAAAAAAATGAGCGGCTTCATTACTCGTATTAGCGAATTGCCTGAGGCTTTAAGGGCAGCCATCTCATTGTGTTCGCCCAAGGTGCCAAAAGTCATAATAGAGGAAAGCAGGATGGCTAGTGGCAAAGCCATAGGCACCACCGTAGCCGAGGTGTAAAACAATAACTCCATTATATAATACCATTCTACGCCTCGTCCTACCAAGTCATCAATGTATTTCCATACAAATTGCATTAATAGAAAAAGCACCATCACTACAAATGTGATGAGGAACGGCCTTACGTAAGACTTTAAAACAAACTTGTCTATGATTTTCATCAGTCAGCTATATAATAGCCCGGATAGTCCTTTTTGTTAAAGGTGAAAAAGTTAGCTGGAAGTTTCTTGTTGGGTTCAAAACTTACAATGGTAAAAGTGGTAACTGTTCCGTTGGTGCCCCACTGGGTAAGCGATACAATCTTTTTGCTTTCTTGTTCTATCACAATCACAATTTTCTTCACCTCTTCGGATGCCACAGGTTTCATATGCACCTCATGTAATGTAATGCCATTCTCCTTATAGGTTTTTCCAATTTTGTAGCTGTAGCCTTTTTGGTATAAATTCATAATAGAGGAGGGGGTTAAGCCCTGATCTTCTTCCTCATCATATTCAGTTACCTGCACTTCCATATCTTCTTTTAGGATAGTGTACAGCATATTGCCACTTCTAATCTGTTCTACACCCATAAATTTTAATCGGTAATCATCGCCCTTAATGGCAATTGTGCCCTTTTCACTTTGCGAAACGGGTGGTTGCACCTTCTTGTTTTCAAAAGAATAATCAAAACTCAAAGAAATATTTTGATACGACTTTAGTTTTTTAGAAGCATCATTTAATAAGGCTTTAGCCTCTTCGTGGCTCGATTGAGCAAATCCTGTAAAGCTTACAAGAGCCATCATTGCCATCACTACACACTCGGTAATTTTCATCAAATCACATATTTAATTTATCCTGCTCGTTTTTCAATAACTGTTCCAAAGACATTTCATCAGGCACCAGTACCTGTCTGGCTTTACTACCCTCAAAAGGCCCAATAATTCCTGCCGCCTCTAGCTGATCTACAATTCGTCCTGCACGATTGTACCCAAGCTTCAGTTTTCGCTGAATCAAAGAGGTACTTCCTTGCTGGTGCATTACTATTACGCGGGCGGCATCCATAAATAGTGCATCTCTATCAGATGGGTCAGCAGCATTCGTAATGCTTGAGCTTTCATCCTCGCCCACATACTCAGGAAGCAAATAAGCTTCCGGGTAGGCTTTCTGATTGCCTATATAATCTGTAATTTCTTCAATCTCGGGTGTATCTACAAAGGCACATTGAATTCGTATTAAATCCTGACCAGACGAATACAACATATCACCCTTACCAATTAATTGTTCTGCACCTCCTGCATCCAAAATAGTTCTTGAATCAATTTTAGAGGTCACTCTAAAGGCAATTCGTGCAGGGAAGTTAGCTTTTATTATACCAGTAATTACATTTACCGAAGGTCTTTGCGTGGCTACTATCAGGTGTATTCCAATAGCTCTGGCTAGCTGGGCCAATCTTGCAATGGGGGTTTCTACTTCCTTACCGGCAGTCATAATAAGGTCTGCAAACTCATCAATTACCAATACGATATAGGGCAAATATTTGTGACCATTTTCAGGATTTAGCTTTCGCTGCACAAACTTGTGATTGTATTCCTTGATATTACGACACATAGCGTCTTTCAGCAAGTCGTAGCGGTTATCCATTTCTATACAAAGAGAGTTCAGCGTATTAATTACCTTCTTGGTATCGGTAATAATAGCGTCATCACTATCCGGTAATTTGGCCAAATAATGTCGTTCAATTTTATTGAATAATGTAAGCTCTACCTTTTTAGGATCTACCAGAATAAATTTAACCTGCGAGGGGTGCTTCTTGTATAAAATGGAAGTAAGTATAACATTCAATCCTACCGACTTTCCTTGCCCTGTAGCACCAGCCATAAGCAGGTGAGGCATTTTGGTAAGATCCGCCATTAGGGTTTCGTTGCTAATGGTTTTTCCAAAAGCAATGGGCAGTTCCATTTCCGATTTTTGAAACTTCTCACCCTTTATCATATTCCGCATGGCTACTACCTGAGGGTTGGTATTAGGCACTTCAATACCAATAGTTCCTTTTCCTGGAATGGGTGCGATAATACGTATGCCCAATGCCGCTAGTGACAGAG
>JAUICR010000355.1 GCA_030427785.1 Bacteroidia bacterium
GCATCACCTAATGCGCAGTCCTCATTCGCATGGGGCTATTATCTTGTTTTCGCGCGACTTTTACTATTTGGGTTTGCAAGAAAAGAATGTGCTTTTCGAAATGCCATTTCTCAATAATGCCATGGCTACCCCTGTACTCAATCTATCTAAAAGTGAGTTTGAGTCATGTTTTAATTTGCTATCCGCCATGCGCGATGAGGCCCAAAATGAGGAAGCCTACTCACAATATCAGTTGCGCAGTTATCTCAACATTATGATGGTTACCTGCAAGCGTTTGTTTGAAAGCCAATCGGCCAATCTAGGTTTGGAAATTCCGAAGCACCCATTGCTTACGAGGTTTAGGCAATTACTTGAGGAAAAGTTTGTGTCGCATCATCAGGCACAAGATTACCCACCCATGCTTGGAGTTAGCGAAAAGCAGCTGAACGACCTAGTAAAGAAGTGCACGGGATCTACCGTATTAGAGCATATTCATACGCGCATACTATTGGAGGCAAAACGTTTGCTGCTCTACTCAGAGCTCAGCCAAAAAGAGGTCTCTTACTTATTAAACTTTGAAGATCCGTCACACTTTAGCCGATTTTTTAAAACAAAAGCCGGTTCTTCACCATCCATCTATCGAGAGCAAAAGGAGCTGATATACCAGTAATAGACAATAATTGGTAAGTATAAAATAACGGTTGGCGTGTAGCTTTGGATTAAAATAACAATCCCATGAAAACCAGAACAACCCTTATTCTACTGTTTATCTTTATTGCAGGCCACATACATGCCCAATGGAGCTCTATTGACTCTATCACAATGGGGAGTATCAATTCTGTTTACTTTATGAATGCCGATACGGGATTTGTACACAGCCAGCCTGCAGTAATGAGGCGCACGCTCAATGGTGGACAGTCATGGGATACTTTGGATATTACCTTTTCGGGCTACATCAATGATATTGATTTTGCCAATGCCAATGTGGGCTATGCGGTGGGTGGTGCATGGTTTCCGTTCGGTACCCATTATCCCTTTGCTATAGTAAAAACTATAGATGGAGGCCTTACCTGGGACTCGATTTATACGGGAACAAGTGGTGGAGTATTTGACTATTTAGAAGTGGTTACCGAAGATATTATTTATGCAACCAGCAATGCAGGAATGGTACACTCAGTAGATGGAGGGGCAACGTTTGATACGATTTATATACTGGGTTTGCCTTTAGGTGCCGAGCAATACAGTAGAGTAAGATTTATTAGCCCAAGCAAAGGATATGTGATGGGAAAGGCCGGCTTTTTTGTGGGGAACTTAATGACGCTTCATGAAACCACGGATAGCGGAAAAACCTGGCAAAGTGTGTATGTAGATTCTACCAGCAACTTTAGCAACGATTTTGTGATGACCCCAACCGGAAACGGTTTGATAGTAGGAAACGGGAGCTATGTAGAGCGCACCAGCAATTTTGGTACTACCTGGCAAAGGATTGCTATGGCCGATACCAATGTATTATTATATCAAATAGAAGAGGTAGATGGCCATTTATACGCCAAGGGTAGTGATGCTTCCGATACTACAAATGGCTT
>JAUICR010000176.1 GCA_030427785.1 Bacteroidia bacterium
TTCTTGCTGAAGTTCGAGGTGAATTTTTTTGTTAGTGGCTAATATTTCTCCTCCAAAGAGGTAATCGCTGTTTTTAGAATAATCACTCACCTCTCCTCCTGCTTCTTGTACTAAAAGGGCTCCCGCGGCTACATCCCAGGCATTAAGGCCATATTCAAAGAACCCGTCAAATCTACCACAAGCTACATAAGCCAAATCGGTAGCTGCCGAGCCAAGCCTGCGTACGCCCCTTGTATTTTCGAATAATCGCCCAAGCAGTTTCAAAAAACTCTCCTTACCCGAAAAATCATGATATGGAAAACCAGTGGCAAGCAGGCAGTCCCCAAGCTTTGCATTTTTACTCGTATGAATTCTATCACCATTTAAGTAGGCTCCACCACCTTTCCAGGCGGTAAACATTTCTTTCTGACCGAGTTCATATACTACCCCAAGCACTATATTGTCTTTTTCCATAAGTGCCACCGAAATGGCATAAACAGGAATACCATGCAAAAAGTTAGTAGTTCCATCCAGGGGATCTATTATCCAATTGTACACATCCGCCTGCTCTACTACAGTTCCCTCCTCTGCTATAAATCCTGCCTCGGGCAGCAACTTTTGCAAGCTTTCCACTAGTTGCTCTTCGGCTTGTTTATCTACAAAACTTACTAAGCTGTTGAGGCTTTTTACCTCCACATCCTTGCTAGCTACCCTGTTCTTTTGTGCCAAGATAAACTCACCCGTTTTACTACAAGTCTCTTCTAATGCCTTGGCCAACTCCGCTAGGTTCATCATCCTATTAGTTTGAAATATTAAATACCGGATTTTCCACTTCAGTAAAACGAACCCAGCTGTCCTCTCCTATTTCTTTCAATTCAATTTTGGCTCTAGTATTTACCAGCTCAGGATTCCACAGCGATTTTACCTTTACATAATTCTCTGTGTACCCTGTAATGTAGCCCTCCTTAAAATTTCCTTCAAATAGAACTTCCTTTACCTTACCTAATTGACTTTCGTAAAAGGCTCTCCTCTTTTTGGCAGACAACACTCTAAGCATCTTGCTTCGCTTTTTACGCACTGCATAATCTACCGCACCTTCCATTTCAGCGGCCTCCGTATTATCTCTTTCGCTATAAGTAAACACATGTAGGTAGCTTATTGGGAGGCTGTTTAAAAACTCGTAGGTTTCAAGAAAGTGTGCATCTGTTTCGCCAGGAAAACCAGTGATTACGTCTACCCCAATACAGCAATCGGGAATTAATTGTTTGATTTTTGAAATTCGTTCTGCATAAAGTTCTTTGCGATAACGCCTTTTCATTTTAGCCAAAATTTCATTCGAACCACTTTGAAGCGGAATATGAAAATGCGGAACAAACCTTTTGGCATGAGCCACAAATTCTATCGTTTCTGTTTTCAGCAGGTTTGGTTCAATAGACGAGATTCTAAACCTATCAATCCCCTCCACTTCATCCAATTCCTTTATCAAGTCCAAAAAAGTATGGTCATGACGTTTATTACCAAACTCTCCTTTTCCGTAGTCGCCAATATTTACACCTGTAAGTACTATTTCCTTAGCACCCTCTTCAACTATTTTTCGAGCGTTGTTTAAAACATTCTCCAAGCTATCACTCCTTGAAATTCCTCTAGCCAAAGGAATAGTACAATAGGTACATTTATAGTCACAGCCATCCTGTACTTTGAGAAACGCCCTCGTTCTATCCCCAATGGAATACGAACCCACATAAAAATCGGCCTCATCTATCTCGCAGGAATGTACCTCACCCAAGTCATTCTTGGTAAGATCATTTAAATAATCGCTGATTTTGAATTTCTCAGTGGCCCCAAGCACTAAGTCTACTCCATGTATTTCGGCTATCTCATTGGGCTTTAATTGAGCGTAACAGCCTACGATTACCGTAAAAGCTTCAGGATTTAGTTTCAATGCCTGCTTTACCCAATACTTACATTCTTTATCGGCATTATGAGTTACAGAGCAGGTGTTTATCACATACACATCTGCTGCTTCCGAAAAAGTCACCTGCTGATATCCTTTCTCTACCAGGTCTCTAGAAATCGTGCTGGTTTCCGAAAAATTAAGTTTACATCCAAGAGTGTGGAATGCTACTTTCTTGTCATTAACAATCATGCGGCAAAAATACTTAGTTTTTAAGCGTATCTAATCATGAAAGTAACGTAAATAAATACGAACCTTTCGAATAATGAGAACGCAGATGGGCTCAATTTTCAAGGCACTATTGCCCCACACATTTTCATTTCTTTAAGTCATATATTTTTAAAAATTCAAAGGCATTAAATAGTAGTTTTGTGAAAGTATATAACTAACAAATCAACAAATATCACTATGAAAAAATCAATGTTCTTAATGGCATTTCTATTTGCCTTAACTTCAGCCTTTGCACAATCAAACACTGAGGAAATAGACTTTATGCAATCTATTTTCGGAATGGAAAAGAAAGCCATGGCTGAAGAGTTTATTACTGTAAGTGAAGAGCAAAGTGAAGACTTTTGGGCCTTATATGACGAGTATGAAAAAGTACGTAAGGAAATGGGTAAAAAACGTATTGAGTTATTGAACAGATACGCTGAAGAATACAGCACAATGACCAATGAAACTGTAGATGCCTGGATGAAGGATGTATTGGCTTTGACCAAAAAAAATGATGCACACCTTATTACCTATTACCACAAAATAAACAAGGCTTGCTCTCCGGTAGTAGCTACCCAGTTTTATCAGTTAGAACTTTATATCAAGGCTGAAATTACAGAAGAGATATTGGAAGTACTACCCTTTGCTGCCGAAAACGGAATAGAGGAAGAATAGTATTCAAGAGTTTGACAAAAAAAAAGCCGCTTAATAGCGGCTTTTTTTTTAGTAGTTTCCTTTTGCAAAATTTACAATCTTATCATCCATAGGAGAAATCTTGGATGGATAATGTTTTACCCAATGTCCTTTATCATCTATCAGGAACTTATTGAAATTCCACTTTACCTTGGCATCCGCCACCTTATTAAGGCTCATTTGCGTAAGCCATTGGTACACCGGGTGCTGCTCTTCATTATTTTTTACTACCACCTTATCCATCATTAAGAAGGTAACGCCATAGTTCTTTTGGCAAAATTCTTCTATCTCCTTGTTCGATCCAGGCTCCTGCTTTCCAAAGTCATTGGATGGAAATCCGACTATTGTAAACCCCTGCATTTCGTAATCCATATACAATTGTTGTAGCTCTTCATACTGAGGCGTATATCCGCATTTACTTGCAGTATTCACAATTAGTACTCGTTTTCCTTTTAATTGTTCGAACGAAAAATCTTCTCCCGATAAGGTTTTTGCATTCAAAGAATAAAAACTGCTTTCAGATTCTTCTTGCACATTATAAAATACTCCAGAAACAAAGAGTGAAAGGATAACGGCCAAACTTGATAGATAATTCATTGTAATTTTTTTTTACAAAGCAATACAAAAAGATTTAGCTTCAGCTATTATTCAAAACAAAAAAGGCAAGCCCCTAAGGACTTGCCTCTGCAATACAACCAAAAAACAACCATTAATTGAGCATCACCTTAGATTGTGAGCTGTGATTCTTGCCTTTGAGGTTTACCACATACAGCCCTTTTGGAAAGTGGCTTATATCAAGTGCCCAATTCTCATCCAAAATATTTGCAGACTCTGTCAAAACCGTTTGCCCTTGTACATTTACAATAGTTAGGTCATATCTACCTGATTCTTCTACTTGTATATTCAATTTTCCATTTGTGGGGTTTGGATAAATAGTAATATCAGACAATCCGGTTTCATGCAGCCCAACTGATGTGCTTGCTCTTATATAAAACTCAATCAGGTTGCCATAATTAGTTACAGGAGCTACATAATCATTTCTGAATGCATTTTGTCCTTGCCATTGCTTATAGCGGGTTCTGCTAAATAATATGCTACTTATACCTTCGGATGCTGCCCCCAATTGCAAGGCTTCTAAAAAATAGGGTGTTTCATCTGTTTCTGACCGTGGTGCGTAGTACAACCACGATAAGTTATTTACATCTGCCTTAGCACCCGATACATAGTACAATTGCGATAAAGGATCGTAGGTATAGCCCGGAATAAAGCTGCAAAACACCCCTACCTTATGCCCTCCTGTAACTTGAATAGGAGATGGCGGAACGATTTTAATAAAATTAACTGCTGTATCCTTAGCGCTAAGCGCATACTTTACTACTATCTTATTAGGTGCAGCAATAGTGCCTGGCACGCCAAAAGCTGGATTTCCCATGTATTTGGGTGGCAATACATTTATCCTGCTTGGCTGCGAAGGAAAGGTATTGGGTGCATAACCAATACCCACGCGCCATACCGAATTGTCAAACCTAGTTCCTGTAAATATGGCCACACTAAGTGTATCACCAGTAAGGCCCGTTTCTAAAGAGGCCGTACGGTACCTTACACCTACATAAATGGTGTCTAAAATATAATCGTCCTGGGCGGTAATATTTGATTGGCCAACTATTTTGAAACCAACAGAAGTAGGGTCAAAAGTTTGACTAAACCCATGGATATTAATATTAGAGGTGCCTTTTAAAAACTGAACGTAATTACTATCTGGCGCTACGGGGGTAAATACTGGCCTAAGGTAGGTGGCAAATTGAGAAACCGCTATCTCGGCATGGCTCATTCGCTGCCCTATAATGGCTTCGGTGCCCTGCAAAGCATTGGCCTGCCTTGGTGAATGTTTTTGATCTATTTCTGATTGAAATTTAGAAAACTCAGCAGCTGTAAATTCTTCTTGTACAAAACTTGGATTGCTAGGAAGGTTTTGCGCACTTAATGAGAATACAGCTAAAATACATGGAAGTAATACAACCCTTTTCATGATATTGAACTTTAAGATTAAAGTCGCTGAATTCTAGGGTCTACCAAATGTAGAAATACATAAAGGCATTAAGTGTTAAGACTTGTTAAAGTTTATTGGAAAAGTGTTAATACCCCAAGTTTACAAAAATGTAAGAACCTATACTACGAATGTTATATTTGCGAAGAAGCAAATCAAACATTAGCAACACGCATTGCAAAAACCCTCACAAATAGAAGTGGATACACTCATCAGCCAAATTGCCCAAGGCAATGAAAAGGCTTTTGAAGGGCTATACGATAGCTATAGCCCTGCATTGTATGGGGTAGTATTAAAAATTGTGAGAGATGAGGCTGTAGCCCAGGATGTACTGCAAGAGGCTATGGTCAAAATTTGGAAAAACATTCATTCCTTCGATTCTAAAAAAGGTAGCATATTTACTTGGATGCTTAATATAGCGAGGAACAGAGCTATAGACGAATTGCGCAAAATGAAAAGATCTGGCGGTGGCGAAATCCAAAGCTTGAGTTTGGACGTAAATATCTCAAACGGAAACAATCCTACAATACGCGAGCAAGAAATTGGCATAAAGGATCTTTTGAAAAAGCTACCTGCCGAACAGATGGAAGTAATGGAGTACCTGTACTTTCAGGGGTTTACCCAACAAGAAGTGTCTGATGAGCTGGATTTGCCCTTAGGCACTGTGAAGAGTAGAGCAAGAATTGCATTAAGAGATTTAAGGAAGTTTTTTACTTTATTACTGTTTTGGATATAAAAGAATACATAGCATCTGGCATTTTAGAGAATTACGTTCTCGGAACCGTTTCTGATCAAGAGCGTCAGGAAGTGGAATGCATGTCTCATATATACCCTGAGCTGCGCGAAGAACTAGTCCTATTGCAGGAAAGCATTGAGCAAATAGCTCTTTCTAATGCAGTACCCCCTCCAGCTGAACTTAAAGCCAAAGTGATGGCCGCTATTTCAAAAGAACCTCAAGTGAAAGAAGAAGGTGGAAAAGTGATTGACCTCAATCAGGCTGATAATGACTCTAAGCCATTAAATACGTGGTTATCGGCTGCTGCCGTGGTATTGCTTGTAGCGGTATGCTCTTTCTTTTATTTACAAAACAACCAGTACATTAAATTGGAGCAGGATTTAATTTCTACTACCAATCAGGCAGAAGAGCTTAAAGAAGAATCTACAAAACTGGCAACCGAGGTAGAGGCCATAAAAGCCGAAAAAGAGGCTCAGCTAAATTTGGCGAATATCCTGGCCAATGAAAATACAGCACGCATAGCTTTAAATGGAACTGAGGCTAGCCCAGAATCCAGAGTTATTGTTTTTTGGAACAAAGAGAGCAATGAGGTACTAATGCAGCTTGAAAATTTACCCGAGCCAACGCAAGATCAGCAATACCAACTTTGGGCCATTGTAGATGGTACACCTACCGATATGGGCGTATTTGATTATACCACTGCTCTTAATAAAATTCAACAAATGCCATACAAGGTAGAAGGCGCCCAAGCCTTTGCCATTACCCTTGAGCCTGCTGGCGGAAGTAAAGAACCTACCCTCAGCAATATGTACGTGGTGGGAGCCACATCCTAAACTCCTTTTTTTTTTTTCCTTCATCAAAATCCAAATTTGATTCTACTGCGTAGGTATGTTGTAATCAAAAATTAAAAACAAGATGAAATCTAAAGGAATCAAAGTAGCAATCGCAAGCGTATTTGCATTAGCACTAAGCACAACAACACTTGCACAAGAAGTAACATGGGTGGGAGGCGAACAGATGTATCCCAAAAAAGACATTGTGACCAATGCTGTAAACTCAAAAGACCATACCACATTGGTGGCGGCCGTAAATGCAGCGGGGCTGGTAGAAACACTGCAAGGCGATGGCCCATTCACCGTATTTGCGCCTACCAATGATGCTTTCGAAAATTTACCTGATGGAACAGTAAACACCTTGCTGAAAAAAGAAAACAAAGAAATGCTAACTGGTATCCTTACTTACCACGTGGTAGCAGGTACCTGGGACACTAAGAAATTGATGGCCGCTATTGATAAAAGTAAAGATGGAACAGTAGAACTTAAAACCGTAAGTGGCGGTAAACTATGGGTAATGCGAAATGGAAAAAGCAACCTTATTGTAAAAGATGAAAAAGGAAATATGGCGGATATCACCATTACAGATGTATACCAATCAAATGGTGTAATACAAGTAATTGACGCAGTATTGATGCCAAGCTAAAAAAAAGAAAACGTTGAACGCTCTATATTCCCTATGTTGAGGCTCAAGAGGTGCTGGTCATGGTCAGCGCCTCTTTTGTTTTTTACGCCTCAGCCCCCACTTACCTTCTCGCTTCCGCTCGAAATGACGGCTACTAAAACTATCAAGTCGATTAGAGTCGATACAAGCTCTATCTAGAACCAGACAAACACTGCTCTTCAAGCACAACTCTCGTCATTTCGAGCATTCTAAGATATAAACAAGTATTTAAGCAACTAATTTAACAAAAGGTTCATCACGATTTGCTACG
>JAUICR010000177.1 GCA_030427785.1 Bacteroidia bacterium
GTGCAACTTGTAGTAGCATTTTCTGAAAAACTGGCTAAAGAAAAAGGATGGCATGCTGGCAATATGGTGCGAGATTTAGCCAAGGAAATTAAAGGCGGTGGAGGCGGGCAGCCTTACTTTGCTACAGCGGGTGGAAGTGATGCATCGGGTCTTATGAATGCTTTTGTAAAAGCAAAAAACTTATTGCAATGAAAAAACTATTGATGGTCCTTTTAGGATTGATGAGCTTTGGCCTAATGGCGCAGCCAGACGATGATGATGACGATGTGATTTTTTATGAAGACTCGCAGGTAAACCATTCTCGAATCATGTTGGCTCTAAATCTTGATCCAAATTTTACTGACAGAAGGCTAATAAATTCTGAGATTCCTACCGGTGGAGATTTTACGTTGAGTAGTGCAAACGCCAAGGGAAGTTTTCAGTTAAATTATGGAGTAGATGTTTTTTTTAGAGTGGGTTCATCGCTTGCAGTAGGCCTTGGGGTAGGAAGAGCGAGCTCCACTTACTCTGTAGATAATGCACTGTATCATGGTAGCAGTGGGCTTGATTCTACACTTGTAAACATAGAGTCGAAGGTAGGAATGTACACCCTACCTATTAAGTTGAATTTTAGTACAGCGCTGAGTGATGTTTTTGATTTGGAGGTGGTGCCACAGGTTCAAATGAATTTTTTATCTGACTACGAGAATAGCATCATTCCGCTAAATGGTGGGAATATTATAACCCAGGATCGCTCGGACGAAACTCAAAACATAACGTTTAGCGTAGGATTGGGTTTAGGAGGTACCTTTAAGCTGAGTGATAATTGGGGGCTATTTGTACGCGGTGAAGTAAAGTATATGCTCAGCCCTATGATTGATCAGCGGGGTTACCCTCGCGAAACTCTTTTGTCTGGAGGTTTGAACCTAGGTTTGAAGTATAGTTTCTAAGGAATAAGTACAGCTTCTATACTGTCAGCTCCCCAGCCATCATCTACCACAAATGACATATTGATTTGATCAAATGAAAAAGTAGCGGTGCCGCTCCCACTAAAGAAAATACTATCGGGGTACTGAGAGGGGATACTTAGGTCATAAGCATTCAAAACGGCTCGTACTTTTATATCAGGCCTTTTGTTTAGGCCAATAATGATGAGTTCGTCAATATTGTCTCCGGCAGTTATTTCTACAGTATAGTTTTGTGGCTTGTATTTCCCGGTAGTTTCTAGTACATCCCAAAAGCCGATAAACTCATCTTGAAAATTTGGAGTAACCTGTACATCCTCCTTCATGCACGAACTTAGTACAGTTGTGGCAATCACAAAGGATGCTATAAGGTTAAGTCCTCTCATTCTTCTTCAGTTGGTTGTTTTTCCTTCTTGGCTTTGTTCATTTGGTTTAACCGTTCGGCCACATCATCGGTTATATTATAGGCTTCGTTTACCTGCAGCAAACTACTGCCCTGGCTGTAGCTGAAAATATAGTCAATTCCAAATTCTGTTTTAACATCTTCCAATACAAGTTCCAAGTCTACCATTAATATTGAGTCAAGCTTTCTTTCCTCCAATCCCAATTCACGAGTTTTAGCTTCGGCATAAGCTTGCAATTGCTGCTGCGTTTGTTGCAAATCCATTTGATGCCCCTGCAGTTGTTCTTGAGTTAAAGTGGGTGCTTGTTGTTGTAATATGGCTACATTCTCCTGAAAGGTTCTTGATTTACCCGCCAAGTCGGCTTCTAACAACGATGCCTTAGCTTCTAATTTAGCTTTTAGCTCCTTGTGCAAATCGTATTTGGTTACAAGAGAATCGGAATTGATGTAGGCGATTTTGAGGTTAGCTTGGCCTCCCATTTTTTCGCCAATATCAGCAGAAGCATTATTTTCTTTACTGCCCGTACTCGGGTTATGATCTTTGATAAATAAATAACTAACGGCTACGATAAGTACTATGGTAAGTACGGTGTTTATGTGCTTCATTTAAAGATTGAATTTGCGCAAAATTAAACAAATTGACTGCTATATCTAGACGCCTTGATATTTCGACTTACATAGTGCTGCAAGAGATTTTTACGTGAAATTTGCAGTACCCTAAGGTATAATTAATTCGATATTTTCGCCATCGTATGAATAAGTCAAAGCCTGAAAATAAATTTGAAATTCCAGTAGCGGGTAGTTTGGGGCTGCTAGCACTAGGTTATCGGGGTGTGCTAATGTGGCGCAAAGTGCGAGACGAAGCTCAGGTGCAGCAAAAAACGGAAACTAAAAAACCTTAGTTTTTAAAGTAAATTTTAAAGGTACTGCCCTTATCTACCTCGCTTAGTACCTCTATTTTTCCTCCCATTGCTTCTATTTGGTTTTTGGTAATAAACAAGCCAATGCCGCGTGCATTATCATTACCATGAAAAGTTTTGTACATCCCAAAAATCTTGTCTCCATGTTTGGACATATTTATTCCCAGGCCATTATCTTCTACTTTTAGCACGGTATAATTTGCACTTATTTCTGTTTCAAATTTTACATAACTATCACGGCTAGGCGCACTGTATTTTATCGCATTCGAAATTATATTGAGCAGTATACTGTCTAGGTAGGCCGGTAATACATGCACTTCTATCTTTTCGGATAACTCATTGTGAAATTGTACCTCGGCTTCTCGGGCCAGCTCTCTAAGCCCTTGCAAGGTAAATTCGATAGCCGTGTGCAGTTTTACGGGCTGCATACTCTCTTTCATTACGTTGTTTATTTTCACCACCTCATTTAAGTGCAAAATGGTATTATCCAGGTTTTGCGAAGCTTCTACTAGGTTTTGATAAATTGTGTCATTTATCAATGAGGGGTTTTCTTGCCTTCCCAATGAGAGCAGCAATTCAAAATTACTAGAGTGCGACCTCAGGTTATGCGAAACAATTTGTGCGAAGTTTTGCAATCGGTCATTCTGATCTTGGCTCAATTCGAAAAGCGCTTTAATTTCATTTTCAGCATTCTTTAGGTCGCTGATATCTACTGCCACACCCAGAAATCCTGTAATTTCATTTTTAGAATTTCGAATGGCCGTCACTACCAACTGTACCGGAAATGTGGTTCCGTTTTTTCTAACAAACGTCCATTCACGCGATTCAAATTCTTGATGCTTTGACATTTCTGTGAGCGCCTGAAAAGCTGATATTTCTACACCCAGCTTTTTGCTCAGCACCTTAGCCCTAAAGTCAAGCTCTTCATGCAAGTGCAGCTTGGTAGGAGAGTGTTTCCCAATCATCTCTTGCGGAGAATATTGAAGTAGGGATTGTGCTCCTTTATTGAAATGGGTGATTATTCCTGTCTTATTCGTTCCTATGATACTTACATACCCCGAATTGAGAATAGCATTGAGTTCATCATTGGCTTTAGTCAGGGCTAATTCAGATTTTTTCAACTTGTCCACATCCTGAAACAAACCATATACTCTAATGCACGTATCTCCTTCAAATTCGGATTGGCCTATGGCCCGTATCCACATACATTTGTTTTTTGCAGTTTCTATCTCAAGTTCCAGGTCAAAAGGAGTTCCCTTAGCAATAGCTTCTTCTACAGCTTTCTCTATAGTGTTTCGGGAATGGCCTTTTCTATAAAAATTAATGCCGGTTTCTAAGTTGGGGGTAAAATCAGGCCCTACCTCATGTATTTCTTTGGTAACCCTACTCCAATACACTTTGTTTTTTTTCAAATCAAGTTCCCAAGTTCCTATTCTGGCAATTTCATTGGTTTTTTCCAGAATCTCTTCAATGCGTTTGCTTTCTACTTCTTTTTCAACTTCGCTTGTTACATTTTCGGTAAAGATCAAAATGCCGCCTATTACATTGGGGGCACTGTACCAGGGGCGCATGTCCCACGACATCCACATATACTCGCCATTGCCCAATAGAATTTTTTCTCCTTTGTTGTTTCGGGTAGCGCCCATCAAACATTCCTGATGTATATTTTTCCATCGCTCAGGCAGTGTGGGAAAAGCATCGTAAACCGATTTGCCAAGAATGTGCTCTTCGGTGAGTTGGTATTCATCCAGCCATTTTTGCGAAGCCCTTAAAAACTTGAGGTTTTCGTCTAGCATGGCTATGGCCGATGGCGATTGATCGATAAAGGCCTTGTTCCGTTCAAACTGTCGCCTTCTTTCAGTAATCTCCAAGTGGCTACCGGTCATTAGCAGCGGTTTGCCATCTTTATCTCTATATATTACTTTTCCTTTATCCTGTATCCATACCCAATGGCCTTCTTTATGTCGCAAGCGAAGTTCACACTCGTAAAAGCTAGAGTGGCCCTTAAAATGTTCTTCCAACAATGCGTTTGATTTTATCAAATCATCTGGATGCGTAAGGCTGTTGCAGCACTGTATGTTATTTGCATTTAGTTCGCTTAATTGGTAGCCTAGGATAGAAGCCCATCTTTCGTTGTACACAGTTTTTCCGCTTGGGATATGCCACTCCCATGTGCCAATGTCCGTTCCTTCTATGATTTGCTCGTAGCGCAGAATTTGTTTCTCAAGCTTTTGTTCTACCTTTTTTAGTTCACTAACATCTGTATGCGCACCAAGCATTCGTATTGCCGCATCATCCTTATTTCTTATTGCCAAGCCTTTGCAGCGTATCCATACATCATGTCCGCGCTTGTGGGTATACCGTACTACCTGGTCATAGGGGTGGTTAGGATCTGCACAATGCATTTTGAAATTTTCTATGGCAACTTTTAAATCCTCTTGATTAATAATATTTTGCCACGCTGATGCTAAATGTGGCATTTTATCCGGGTCATAACCCAATGTTTTCCAAAATTTTGGGTTCATCCATTCCTGTTCGGGATTTTCCAAATCCCAATACCACAATCCATCTAATGCCGAGTCTTGGATAAAGTCGAAAATGGAGGCGTCTTCTTTTATTAGCTCGTAAAGCTCTTTTTTTAAGTAATTCATTTAAGACGTGAAAGCTGTTGTTGATAATAGTTGAATCATTTTGGTATTAATTCAAACTAAATGATTTGTTTTTTCTAGTGAAAAATTACGTTAAGAATCCGTTAGTGGCTTGTATCGGTTCGGGGACATTTTTATCGTTTATCATTTCTCGTAAATCTATTTCTAAGGCCTCTAAATCGCGCTAATGGGTACATTACCATACGTTTCTTCAATAGGGTTTTCTGAATAGTCTCTTATCTTTTCCATTAGGAAAAACACCCAAAATAATAAACCTGATAGTATAGAAGTGACCCACAAGCATAAGGCGGAACTATTGGTTATAGAATCTAACATTCCCCAAGAATTAAATAGACTAAAAACTACCGTGAGCCACAATGCAGTAAATGCATACCGCCTAGGAAATGGGAAGCTCGTTATTTGCTCTGGCTTTCCTTGATGGGTGTAAAAAGTTTGAAGCAAAGCATATCCTAACCCGCAAAAGAAGGGCATCCTAGACCCGCTGATGGTCACGAAAAAGCCATAATTCTTATTTACATACATAGTACGGGTTTAATATTATTCCGCCTAAAATACTATTTACAACCTAATAGAGAAAGGACCTTTAGATTTAGTGCAAATGACCTATTAAAGAGTAGTTGGTCTTAATTAAGTTTGATTAAAACTAATATTATGAAAAAAATAGTATTCTTAGTAATGGGGCTCAGCCTGAACGCCCTTTTTGCTCAAAACCAAATTACCTATTACCAACATACTACCACAGGAAAGCGAATATATTCGGTACATGAGGTAATAGAAAATTCAAATGGGGGCTATGATATCTATTGTTTAAAAGATGGATTGCTACCTAGTGCTGTAGTGCATTTTGACGGCACCTCCACTTGGACCCGAAATACTCAAGTAAATGGCTCCGGCTATGTAGATAGCAAGGGAATGGTGGATTTAGGGAATGGTACCTTTCAATTGGCAGACGCCACTTATGATGGTAGTGCATTTAGTGTGTGGCGCTATAAAAACTGCGATTGGATAGAGAAGGGACTGGATGGAAAGGTATACACTTGGGATCGTAATGATGGGGGTGCTACTCGAGATAGCATTTACCAATTAAAAAGTAATGGATATTGGAAAGGCTTCAATATTTCCGCCTTGAAAGGACATAAAATTGAAGACATATTTGTAACACAATCTGGAGTAATTCATTTTGCTACAGACACCGGCCTGGCTATTTTAAACCAAGGGATTCTTTCTTTTATAAACTCAGCTACCGACACGAGTTTTCATTTTGATGACTTGTATGCTGTGCATGTAATGGCCGATGGTACCATAGTAGTTGGTACAAGATTTCTTGGATTTGCCCATAATGCGGGAGGGTCCTGGGTTTTCCATGATTACACAAAGGGTTTTAGAGAGGTAAGCAGAATAGTAGAGGGAAGTAATGGGAACTTATGGATGGCTAAGCGTGATCTTGATTACAACGTGGGGATAGTAGAAGTGGATCTTAACGGAAACATCTCTAGAGGCATTGTAGATAGTACGGCCAATGATACCATCTTTGAAGATGCCATAATACGCGAGCTATTTGTAGATTCAGGCGGTGACGTATGGGTTGGTTTGTATCAGCGCTCCAAACTTGTGAGATTTACCCCTGGGCCAAGCACCATTGGAGTATTAGAAACTGCAGTCTCTACTATTGAAGTGTACCCAAATCCGTCACATGATTATTTAAAGATCAACTTGCCAGCGGGTGCACAGCTGCTGGGAATGTACAGTACAGTAGGACAGCTTGTAGCTGTAAAATATGCCGGTGCTGACACTTTAGATGTGCGTCACCTAGCTTCTGGTGTGTACGTATTACAATTTAGCGATGGCCAAATGAAACGTGTGAGTATTCAGTAGTTAGCATTTCTGAGCTTCTCCAAAGTCATTCGCTTACATTTGAAAAATGAAAAGCGAGTATCGAACTTTAAAAGAATTGCCCAGTCCTAAAGGCCGGGCAATTCTTGGTAATTTATTAGAATTCAACGCGGGCCAAAAGCATACAGTCCTTGAAAGCTGGGTAAAGGAAGTAGGGGAACTGTTTACCATAAATCTTGCGGGTAAAAGGTTTTTAGTGTCGGCTGATCCTGAGTTGAATCTGGAGATACTTAAGAACAGGCCTAACCAATTTCAACGCTTTTTTAAGATAAATGAGATTCTCACGGAGATGGGTGTTGTTGGCGTTTTTAATGCTGAAGGTGAGCAGTGGAAACAGCATCGCGAATTGACAGCTGAGGCGCTGAATGTGAAAAATGTACGGAGCTTTTTCCCTACGCTTCAGCTAATGACGGAGCGCCTTTATAGACGGTGGTGCGCTTTCGCGAAAGCGAAAAAAGAAATAGACGTACAAAAGGAAATGGTGCGCTATACGGTAGACATCACCACGTCC
>JAUICR010000178.1 GCA_030427785.1 Bacteroidia bacterium
TCACGATAAAAACCCGCGGCAGTTTTCAAGTCTTCTACCACAGGGTATTCATCCATCAAATCGCCCAAACGATTGAAAAGTTGGAAGAAGCTAAACAGTGATTGTAATAGAGAATCTTTCTTTTGATGTTCCTGGTTTATTGTATTTGCTATTTGCGATAACGTGCGCCAAAGCTTGCTGGGCTTACTGTGTAGCAATGAGTGGAAAAAGGCAGCTACTTTAGGGTTTAGCTTTCCTTCGCTCCAATCCATTAGGTCTGTAGCGTCAATAAAAATTCGATTCTTCTCTCTGATTTGATATCGGAGATATTCCGCCAATTCGGCATTTTGACTCCAAGTTTTAAACAGTGGATTCCCCAATAGCCGATCCCATTTTTGATTGTGTATTTTCGGATGTTTTGCTCCTTTCTGTTGTTGGAGTTCCTGTTCCAGGGCTATGTCTATCAATAACTGAAAGAACCCTGCGGCTGGTGTTTTGCCAAGTGGCAAACCCATGGTAACGTTTAAAGTACCAACCTCATCAGCCAAGTTGTTTAGGAAAAGTGGTAATAATTCTTCATCCGCCAGCACTACAGCTACGTTTTCAAAACCTTCATGCTGCATTTCAATTACCGAGGCATTGGCCGCCACAGCTTGTAGTTGACGGCCACTTACTTCTATTATTTTAATGTCTTTTGGGTTTGAACTTATTTCGGTATGTCGCCAATAAAATTCATCTTTTTCAATAAGCCTTTTTACCAATTTGCTTTGGCGCAAAAAGTTTCCGGCTTCCTGATTTTTATCCTTAAAATAATAGTCATCTACATCCCAATAAAACCTCGCCATGCCCTCTTTGTGAAGGCTGGTAAGTATAGCTTCCTCAGCGGTATTCAGTGCATTAAAGCCTACAAAGATGTAGTGGTCAAATTGCTTTTTGAGCCCCGGAATAAGCTCATCTATACGAGAAGCCATTTCGCGATAAGCGAGACCCTGATATACTTTTTTCTTGTTTTTGAGGTAGCTAGTGTACGCTTGATACAAGGCAGGCAAATCTTGCCATAGTTTCAAATAATTTTTTACCATTTCACTCATCCCGCTTTCCGGGTTGAGGTCCCAATGTTTAATGCGTTCCACATCGGATAAATACATGAAAAGCTGCTTGGCGTCTACATTGTAGCGGTCAAGTTCATTAAAATCGGCAAGGAGTAAATTTGCCCATTGGCTAAATTCTGCAAAGCTCTCACGAGGTTCGGCCGTTACATTGGTGTAGCAATCGTAGAGGTCAAAAATCAATGAAGGCTGATCGGCTTTCTCCCATTCCAAGGTTTCGAGCAAAAAGTTTTCGATGGTACCGATGTATGGACTCCAAACAGGAATAGCAAGTTGTTGGCTAAGCTCTTTTTTGAGAAATACTGCAGCACGCTGGCTGGGCAAAATAATGGCTTGTCTGCTCAGAGTGGGCGAATAAGCAAGAAGGTCTTTGGCTACTTGAGTTAAGAAATGCGGCATGAGTCAATTTAAGCAGTAAATGTAGAATTTTACTGCCGTGATAACCATGGCCTACCAGCATTTTATCCTTATTGTTTTGAAACAGGCAAGCGATAAATATTGTGAAGGGTTTCAACAATGAGAATGTACGAGCCTACAGCTAAGTGATTAATACTTAGCTCATGCAGTCCTTTTCCAACTACTTTCTGTGACTTTACGGCAAGTTGGTTACCCGCCAAATCGGTAAGTTTTAATTCAAGCAATTCTTCTGCTGAGCTTAATTGTACAAATACCTTTTCGCTACTAGGGTTTGGATAGAGGTTTACTAAAGCACTGGAGTTGCTCCCAGTTTTCTTTGGCTTGTGAGCCATTGCGGAATCTGATTCTGTAGCGCCCTTAGAAACTGTGATGGAGGAGATATTAGAGGTTAAGCTTGATTCTTCCTCAGTATTATGATAAATAGTGATGCTATCCTTTTTGCTGCACCCTTGAGCGTTTAGTACTTCTACACAATACGTAGCAGGAAACGCATCCGGACACACAGCCACTGTGGCTTGAGAGGAAAGGATACCGGCTTGATCGCTCCAGGAGTAAGTACTACTGCTTGTTGCACCGATAGAGGTTTTAAGAATATAGCACGATCCGTTAAGGCTGGGATCTTCTATTGCATCAACAATAAAATCAGGGTTTGAGATAATCTGGACATGTATAGTATCGCTAGCTTTTCCATCACCATTGGTGGCCTCCACCCAATACTTACCGCTGTGGTTTACACTTATTTGGGTGCCAAATTCTTCTGTGCTCCAGCGATGCTGTAGGCCTGTGCTTTGTGCAATAAGCTCAAGGGATTCACAATGGGTAGTGTCATTTCCTAAATTCACCTCTGGCAGGCGAAGTCTTTCTATGGCACCTATGTCGGGTACAGTGGTGTTTCTTTTATTTCCAAAAAAATCTGTTGAAACAGCAGCTAAAGGAAATGCATTGCTATCCATCTCCATGCAATTTGGGTATAGACTATCTGCGCGTGCAAATTGTGGAGAGCCAAAATAGGAATGAGTTTCTCGTTGCATCGCTTTTAGTTCGGTAAGGCTAAGTAAGCTTGAGCTAATTTTTCCTGAATGGGCATACCATACATTGTAATCGCTATGCAATTGCGAGGTAGTAAAGTTGAAGTTTTTAGCGGCATACCCCGCACCTTCATTACTTACAATATTGTTGTAGAAGGTGGTATTGGTCATCAAGCTATCGTCTGAATCAAAACCTACTACGCTGTGCTGTGTATGGTCAGAACTAAGTCTTATTGTGTTGTGCGCAATTGTAGTGTTGGTAGTAGCGTACAGCTTTAGTGCGCTTACGTCCTTTCCGCCAAGTGCGTTTGTGTTTAGTATATTATTAGCTACCAAGGCCATCGAAGAGGTGTCAGCTGTTACATTCTGCAAGTACACCGCTCTACTATTAGATGTATGTGCTCTGGTGTTGAATTGGTTCCCTAATATTTTAAAGGAGTAAGCATCTCTAAGCAGTAAGCCGGTGTAGGGCGTGCCTGTTAGATTGTTAATTTGGTTTTTTTCTACAAGCACATTTTGCGCTTCACTCAGCATTATACCAATGGTTTGAGTTGTCAGCTTATTGCCGATTATCGAAATATTTTTAGCAACTTTCTTTTCCGTTCCTTTCAGTTCTATACCTCTTCGGGCATAGGCAAAATTGCAATTGCTTACTGTTACATTAGAATCAACAGTTCCGCTCAAAAGGCTACCATCCCCCACTAGTTCGCTACCTTCAAACGTACATTGGTCAAACTGTATATCATGGCAATTGAGTAGCAATACATTATTCTTAGCTTCATCATATAGCTGGCGGAAAGTGATGTTTTTAAAGGTGATAAACCCGGTGTTTTCTAGGCGCAAGTTCCAGTTTCCAGTGGCTCTCGAGTCCCATTCTAACACCACTTCGCTATCATCACCATGCAGGCTCTCAAAGGTAATCTTGTTATAATTGGAGCTATTTTTTATGTTACGAATGGTGTCGGTTTCACTATATACTCCATCACGAACTTTAAAGGTTGTAGGCCCTGAAACTCCATATAAATGAAGATCGTGTAGGGCCGCTTTAAAACTGGAGTAATCGTCAGAATCTGAGCCTATAGTATAAATGCCCGATAAAGATTGTGAAAAGGCTGTAAGGGTACTAAATGCTAAAAATAGGAGAGTCATACTAAATGACTTCCGAGGTGTTGAAGTGTGTAATTGCATTTCCTTGTGGTGAAATGATTGATTTGGAAGCTGCGAAAATAACAAATTAACAACAGTAAATAATGTTAACACATTGATTACTAATTGTTATGATTGCAGTAAAATCAATAACGATTTTTTATCTCTGGCCAGCACCCCTGTGATACTCTATCAATCCGTCTAATGGGCGCTGCATTATTTTGCCCATTTGTAAACCATTGGCTGCAAGTATTTCTTTTAGTATTTCGCAAAAGTGATACGCCACTGAACCGACAAAGTGAACCGGAACTTGTTGGGCATTTTTAAAATAAAGGATGTGAAGTTGCACAAAGGCCTTAAGAGATTCTTTTATCAGAGCGTGGCAATACGGGTGCTCTTTATGCTCGCCTACAAAAGCCGAAAAACTGGCCAAGTAAACATTAGCACCTTCTGTACGATACACCCGCTTTACTATTTCGTTGCGATTTAATTGATAGCGCTTTATTAGTTTTTCTTTTATGTCATCAGGAAGCTTTTCATGCAGGAAATCCTTAATCAGTTTTTTACCAATATCGCCTGCCGAGCCTTCATCTCCCAATATATACCCCAAGCCCGAGATACCCATATGGCTGGTTTTTCCATCATAATAAAAGCAGTTTGAGCCCGTGCCTAATATGCAGCAAATGGCGGTCTCGCCAGAGCAGGTTGCGTGTGCCACAGCCAGTAAATCTTCGGCTACGCTAATACTAGCTTTTGTAAAAAACACACGAAGTGCATCTTCTACAATTTGATTTGCCTCAGGCGAAGAGCAGCCGGCACCATAAAAATAAACATGAGAAACGGAGCTCGATAATTCGAGGATATGAAGGTGATTTCCCAGTTGCTGGCGTATTTCTAAACTGTTATGATGCTGAGGATTTAGCCCCATCATTTCTAGCCGACAGTTTTCGGTACCGTCTTCATTTAGAAAAACGGCATCGCATTTTGTTGAACCACTTTCTGCAATAAAAATCATAGTTGACGAGTGTAGAGGGTTAGTGGTACTTTGGCTTTAAAGGTGCGAAACAATATGTGCCAAGTCAGCTAGTCGGGCAGAGTAGCCATACTCATTGTCATACCAACCCACCACTTTTACTAAGTTGCCGCTTGCACTTGTTAGCTCGCTGTCAAAAATACAGCTTGATAAATCGCTTACAATATCAGTAGAAACCAATGGTTGCGTGCTGTATTTTAAATATCCCTTCATTTCATTTTCTGCAGCTTTTTTCATGGCGGCATTTATTTCTTCTTTTGTGGCAGGGGTTTTTAGCTCTACACTAAGGTCGGTAAGAGAACCTGTGGGTGTAGGAACTCTCACAGCCATTCCGTCTAATTTTCCATCAAGATGTGGCAATACCAAGCCCACAGCTTTGGCAGCACCAGTGGTAGTAGGCACTATATTAATAGCCGCAGCTCGTGCTCTTCTAAGGTCTCTATGCGGACCATCCAAGAGATTTTGATCACCAGTATACGAGTGTATGGTTGTCATAAAGCCTTTCACAATTCCAAAATTATCATCCAATACTTTGGCCATAGGAGCCAAGCAATTAGTAGTGCAAGAAGCATTTGAAATAAGCACATCTTCAGGGCTTAGAGTTTCTTCATTTACACCCAGTACCACCGTTTTTATATCTCCTTTGCCAGGAGCACTAAGCAGCACTTTTTTGGCTCCAGCCGTAATATGCAAGCTCATTTTATCTTCTGTTCTAAAAAGACCAGTACATTCCAATACAAGGTCAATTTTGAGTGAAGCCCAGGGTAAATAGGCAGGGTCTTTTTCAGCAAAAACACGAATTAGTTTACCGTTAATGCTAATTCCTTCGGGGCTTGCTTCTACCGTAGCATCAAGCTCACCATGGGTGGAGTCATGCTTTAGCAGATGAGCTAATATTTTACTATCGGTAAGATCATTAATCGCAACTACTTCTACCTCATCGCTTTTGAGAAGTTGACGTAAAGTTAGGCGGCCTATTCGGCCAAATCCATTGATGGCAAGTTTTTTCATATTCTATTTTTTTATACCGATAGCACCTTACTGATGCGCAGTAATTCTTCATTTAATCTCGTTTTACCATTTATAGCCTCAGCAAATGGTAGGTAGGAAATCTGATCATTTATTAAACCAACCATAAGGCCCGACTCGCCCTTGAGTAAGGCTTCTACGGCTGCTACTCCTAGGCGGCTGGCCAATACTCTATCAGCACAACTGGGCGGGCCACCACGTTGCAGGTGGCCTAGTATCGTAACCTTAGATTCGATATGCGGAAATTTTGCTTTTACTTTCTCTGCAATTTCCAAACTACTACCAATAGCGTTTCCTTCGGCTACAATTACAATTTTATTGGTTTTTTGATTTGCCTCTCCTTTTACCAATTCAGCAAAAAGATCTTCAAGTGGTGCTGTTTCTTCAGGCAAAACCACATCCAAAGCGCCCGAAGCCACAGCAGTACGCAGGGCAATTGCTCCTGAATCGCGCCCCATTACTTCCACAAAAAACAAACGATTATGCGATTCTGCGGTATCTCTTATTTTATCTATACACTCTACTACTACATTGGTGGCAGTGTCAAAACCTATGGTGTAATCAGTTCCAAAAAGGTCATTGTCTATAGTTCCCGGAACCCCCATTACTGGGATGTCAAATTCTTTACTAAAAATTTTTGCCCCAGTAAAAGTACCATCTCCGCCTATCAGCACTAATCCATTAATGTCATTTTTCTTTAGGTTTTCATAGGCGGTTTTTCTGCCTTTCACGGTTTTAAAATCTGGACTTCTAGAAGATTTTAGGATGGTACCGCCACGTTGCAAAATACTTTTAACCGACCGTGCATCAAGTTCCGTTATCTGATTTTCAATCATCCCTTTATAGCCTTCATAAATTCCGAAAGCCGAAACACCGTAAAAGCTACAAGATCTCACCACTGCCCGTATGGCGGCATTCATGCCCGGGGCATCACCCCCAGAAGTGAGTACTCCTATGTTGTTCATGGTTTTTGACATCTACGCTTATTTAGAATTGTGAATATCCGTACAAAAATTTAGAAACGAAATGATAAACACTAGAAAAGATCAACTATTACTCAAATTCATAAAAATGAATTACATACGGTCCATAGTTATAGCTTTTCTTTGATTTAGACAAAATCTCCAAATCAACACCTCTATCTTTAAAAACACCTTCGGAGTCCAATTCATCATTTTCGGTTACTACTAAATTGGGCTTTTGATTTTCTAAGAGATTGTCGTCATTCAAAAAGTTTTTCCAAACGGGAATTACTTTGGCTGTGGGGTTCCAAACAAGGCTTGTGGCCCACACCCCAGCTATGGTTTGCCCTTTGAAATCTACATTATTATATTCCATAATAACCTCATGTGAGGCATTGGTTTTTTCATTTATCAACATGCGGGTAGACCTTATGTGCCCGTAGGCCAAGGGGATAAAAATGATAGTTGAGAAACCGTATAAAAAAGCCTTAGGTAAAGCGGGTTCAGATTTTCGTAATTCTACCATCACAAAATATAACACAATGCATAGCCAGAGTGCCATAGCAGCAAATAAGCTTAGCGCATAGCGCGATGGCAAATAAAGTATCAGGGTTTTGTGGATTTCGAATTTTAG
>JAUICR010000179.1 GCA_030427785.1 Bacteroidia bacterium
CGAACTTGAGCAAGGTAAAGAGGTGTTTGATAAGGTAGATTTGGACAACTATGTACGCGAGCGAACAGATTCCAGTCAACAGGAAAGAGAGGTAGATAGCGAGATTCAAATATTTAGAAACGCCTTAGAGTTTAGTGATCAAAAGGCGCGAGAGTTTATGATTCCGCGTACAGAAATGGTTGCAGTAGACGTAAATGAAGAGATTCAGGTACTTAAAGAAAAGTTCATCGAATCTAACCTGTCAAAAATTCTTATTTACAAGGATAATATTGATAATATAATAGGTTACACGCATAGGCTTGAGCTATTTAAGAAACCGGCAAATATCAATTCGATTTTGCGCCCAGTAGGCTTTGTACCCGAAAGCATGACGGCCAATGAGATACTAAATTCGCTAGTAGGACACCGCAGAAGTATTGTGGTGGTTCTGGATGAATTTGGAGGAACCTCAGGACTTATTACAGTAGAGGATGTGGTAGAGGAGCTTTTTGGTGAAATAGATGATGAGCATGATGTAGAAGATCTTATCGAGAAAAAATTGGGCGAAAATGAATACTTGTTTTCGGCTCGTCAAGAGATTGATTACCTCAATGAAAAATTTGATCTCGAGCTTCCAGAGTCTGATTTGTACGCCACTTTGAGCGGCTTAATTCTCAATCATCTCGAAAGCATTCCCTCCAAAGGTGAGGTGCTAGTGATAAACTCATACATACTAAAGGTGGAAGAAGTAAGTGATTCAAAAATTGAATTGGTACAGCTCAAACTTGCTGAAGATTAGCCTTTAATATCCTGTTTTTTAGCAAATTATTTTCTTGGTTTTTGTAGCGAATTTTCGGTTCTGTAATTAAAGGGACAATTGTATATTCGCAACCTTAATTTTTAATAGCAAATACATGGCGACTTTAGAGCGCATACGTCAACGTTCGGGTTTATTGATAGTAATAATAGGTGTGGCAATGCTAGCCTTTATTCTTACAGATCTTCTTGGATCAGGAAACTCAATTTTAAGAGCAGATGCCAACGTAGTGGGAGTAGTAGATGGTAGAACCGTAGAGTCGCCAGAATTTAGCCGAAAAATGGAAGAGTTGCGCCAACGCGTGCTTCAGCAAAATCCACAGCAGGCAGCATTTCTTACTAATACCCAATTGGCCGAAGGCGTATGGAACGAAATTGTTCGCGAAAAGTTGATGCAAGAGCAATATGATAAGCTTGGAATAAGCATATCAGCAGCTGAATTGTATGATAGACTAAAATCAAACCCCAGTATCCAGGGAGCACCTTTGTTTCAAGACCAAGTTACAGGTCAGTTTAGCGAAGGTTTATTACAACAGTACATTAATAATATAGAGGCTAATCGTGGGCTTGACCCCGAAGCAGCTACTGCCTACACACAGTGGATTGAATTTGAGCAAAGTGAAAAAACCAGCTCTTTGCAGAGAAAGTATTTTGCAGCTATCGAAAAAGGTTTGTATTACCCTAAGGCTTTGGGTAAGGATTTTTTTGAACGCCAAAACACCAATGCAGACGTGCGATTGATGGCTTTGGAGTATGCTACTATTGCCGATAGCACCATAAAGCTTACCGATTCAGATTATAGCAAGTATTATAATGCACACAAAGAAGAGTTTAAAACAGAGAAGTCAGCGAGCATTGAGTTTGTAACTTTTGATGTGCAGCCTTCTGAAGCTGATAGAAATGCCATTAACAATGAGCTTGCCGAGTATATAGGTGATAGCATCCCTAATTTAGATGCTAATGGAGATACCATCGAGAACTTTACTTTTAATCAAGGAGATTCTTCCTTCGCCTCTTCATTGAGCGATACTCGTGGATTTCCTGAGTATTACAACAAGACGAATTTACCATCAGGTTTGGATTCTACAATTCTTGAAAAGCCGGTAGGCCACATTGTAGGCCCATACGAAACGCAAGGATATTTTGTGATTACTAAAGTGATTGGCAAAAAGGTAATGGCGGATAGTGTACATGCTCGTCATATACTGTTATCATATGCAGGACTTGAGAATGGAAATCAGTCTAGAAGTGGTTTACAAGCCAAGAAACTTGCTGATAGTTTGGTAGAAGTATTTAAAGCTGATACATCACTATTTGCTACTACAGCTATGCAGTTGTCAGATGATAAAGGATCGGCTATACAAGGCGGTGATTTATCTTGGTTTGGCAATCGTCAGATGGTTCGCCCGTTTTCAAATTTTTGTTTTAAAAATGAAGTAGGAGCAGTTGGGGTAGTTCAGTCTCAGTTTGGTTTTCATGTTATTGAAATCTTGGGCCAAAAAGGAGAGACTCCATCTGTAAAGTTGGTGAGTATTAATAGAGAGATTACAGAAAGCGAGGAAACATTAAACGATATATACTCCGCTGCCGGAAACTTTGCAAGTAGTGTAACAAGTGCTGATGATTTTGCTGCCAAAGCAGTAGAAATGGGTTACTCGCCAAGAGTGGCTACCGATATGAAAGTATTTGACGAAAACATTGCAGGTCTTGGTGCTAATCGTGATGTAGTGAAGTGGGCCAATGGTGTAGGTTTTAGCTACGAAGAGTCAGCTGTAGGCGATGTACAATTGTTTACCAATAGCGCTCCTTATGTAGTAGCCATTATTACTGAGAGAAATGAGGAAGGAACTAAGAGCTTGGCAAATGCAAAAGATTTGATGACTCCAAAGGTTCTTAAAGAGAAAAAGGCTGAGCAACTTATTGCCAAGATGAATGAAGCTTCGGCCAATACCAATGATATCAATGAAATTGCTAAAAACTTAGGCATTACTCACAATGCTCATAAGATAAACTTTATGAATTCTACTATTCCTGGTTTTGGTAACGAACCTAAGGTGGTAGGATACATTACAGGCCTTGAAGCTGGTAAGACTTCAAAACCTATTAAAGGCGAAAACGGTGTGTATATGGTAGAAGTGTCTGGTATTAATCCGGCACCTGCTGATGTAGATTATACTGATGCAGCCGAGTCGCAAGCGCAAGGTATCAAAGGAAGAGTAAATTCTGAGGTATTTACCTCCTTGAAAGAAACTGCGGATATTGACGATAGAAGAGCTAAATTCTACTAGCGTACAACTAAAGATTGCAAACCCCTTGATGAAAATCAAGGGGTTTTTTTATGCCTAAATCTTTCAATAAGATGGGATATCTACAAGAGGCATATTTATATCGATGCTTTGTACCTCCTAATGCTTTAGCGTCTTAAATTCGTGTAAGCTTATGCGACACTATTTTCTAACGCTTTTGTTACTTGGGCTCAATTATCTGTTTGCCCAATCGCTACAACCTACTTTGATTATAAGTAAGGAGGATGGCCTGTTGCAACACACAGCTTGGAATATAAGGCAGGATGCATTGGGTAGGATGTGGGTAGGAACTCAAATAGGGTTTCAGTATTACAATGGCACAGATCTTCAAACCCTGGATTATCAGCGCGAAGTTACCATAGGTTTGCTGCCTACAGATTCCTTTATGTATTGCATTACCGTAAAGGGGATAAGTAAAACCAATATTTACGACTTTACCTATACCGAGAGGCAGTTTCCTATTCCTGATTATTATGGAATGGAGTACAATGATGAAGGCATCTTTTTGCGATCATCGTCTGGAGATGACAGCCTTTTTTATGACTATAATCTCAATCTTCATAAGGCTAAAGTTTTCAGGAACGGATCTTTTGTAAAGGGAGCTTCAAAAGTGCCTTTTGCAGAAGGTGAATTAGTGTCGCATACCGAAGGGGCCTATTATGTAAGTGGTCTTGATTCTACCTTGTTGTTATCAGGTTTCAGTCCTCGTATAGTCAGTTATGGTGCTACACGGGCATTTGTGGGGGCAGCCGGTGGTTTGTTCGAAGTAAAGTTAGTAGAAGAGAAAATTTCGGTGCTTAGGCATTTGGCAGATGAAAGAGTTGAAGAGCTTTTTTTAGACAAGAACAGAAATCTGTGGGTGGGTACTTCGGGTAGTGGTTTGTATTTAGTTCATCGCAACACTTTGATGGCTGAATTTTTTAATTTTCCTAACGAAAGTGAAAAGCAGCCTACGTGTTGGAGCATGATGGAAGATGGGCCGTATGTGCTGGTAGGTACATCTTGGGGAGTAGAAAGCATTTCTTCTTTGGGTAAAAAACATCCTTTAGTAAAACTTACCAAGGGGATAGGATGTAATACTTTTATAAGAGATTCTAATTCCATATTTGTGGGTACTGCTTCTCAGGGTATATACCGTTATGATGCGGGGCGATTGACACAAGTATATTACAACCCAAAAAATGTAACAGATAATACGGTAGTACAGTTTATAAAGACTAAGCCGGGAATTGTGGCTTTTACTAAAAAGTCGATGGTATTGTTGAATACTACAGGTGCTATTATTTGGGTAAAACCCTATATCGATTTTGGATTATCGCCCTATGCCATGTCGGCCCGGAAAAATGAAAGTGGCTTTGTGGTATCCTCTACACGCGACATTTGGTTTTTTGATGAAAATTTAAATTTTACCTCGAGCTTAGTTACCGATAGTATACAGGTGATTTCGTCTACTTTAGATTTTGAAGGTAAAATGTGGTGTACTTCGCTAAATGATGGATTGCTTGTATATGATGGGCAGAAAATGTCTAAACGTCCTTTTCCGAGCAATCACCTGTATGGAATTATTCAAGAAAACGAATCGGATTTATGGATAAATGGGGTCAACAAGATTTATAAAGTAAGTGGCTCGCAAATACGGGCTTATGATGAGAACAATGGCTTTCCTATGGAAGAATACAATCAGGGTGGGCAAATGTTGGCTACTGATGGGCAGCTGTATTATGCCGGTGTAGGTGGGGTCATGCGTTTTTACGCTCACAATTTGGCTTATATGCCGCAGCTACCCAATTATAATATTAGTAGCCCATCGCGTAAGGTGCTCAATTCTTTGGTTCAGCTGAATTATGATGAGTCTCAATTGACTTTGGATATAGAACCCATTGTAGTGACAGACCGAAATTACTTTGAATTTGCCTATAAAACAGATGGTCGCTGGGAGCTAATAGGCAAAAACGCAAGGGTAGATTTGGCACCCGCTTACGGAGATTCTGAATTTCAGGTACGAGTAAGAAACCTTATTACAGGGCATGAGCAAATAGAGACCTGGAAAGTGTACAGGGCTTTTCCTTTTTGGATGAAAACATGGTTCAAAGTGTTGCTTGTTGTCCTCGTAGTACTTATGGCTTTGGGCCTATATAGTTTGATAAAGTTTATCCAAACCAAAAAATTGCTAAAGGCCACTGAAGAGGAGAACAAAATATCGCAGGACAGATTGCGTATATCTCGAGAGCTACATGATAATATAGGCGCAAGAATAACCCACATTATTTCTTCACTTGATGTAGAGACGTATAGGGCCGGTGAAGTAAATACGGGGCTCGAAGAGATAAGTGGATTTGCAAGACAAACCATGTCGCAGTTGCGCGAAACGATATGGGCAGTAAGCGATAAAACGCTGTTTTTTTCCGAATGGCAAAATAGGATGGAGCAGTATATTGATCAAATTGAAAAAATAACGGAGTCAGGCATAAAGTTAAAAGCAGCGAATTATAAGGACTTTGAAATAAGTTCAACACAGACTATTAATTTTTATAGAATAGTGCAGGAGGCACTTAATAATGCTGTAAAATACTCATCAGCCTCGTGTATACAGGTAGTGATAGCCCAGGATGCAGGAAGGATGAAAATAGAAGTAAGGGATAATGGAAAAGGTTTCGATTGTGAGGCCAGGCAGTATGGCTCAGGCCTGATGGGAATGAAAAACAGGGCTGCCGAAGCAGGTGCAGAATTTAATATAAACTCGGATAAAGAGGGCACCACAGTATCTATAAGCTTTTATTGTAATTAGGACATTTGCCCAATTGAAAACTCACCTTTTCCTAAAGACATTTACATCATGATTAATATAGCCATAGCAGAAGACAATAGCTTTTTAGCCAGTTCCTTAATCAAGAAGATTGAACTTTTTGAGGATTATAAGATGAAGTTTCATGCCTATAATGGGACTGATCTATTAGAACGACTAAAGAGTGATTCTAATGTCCATATCATTTTTATGGACATTCAGATGCCAGAAATGGATGGAATAGAAGCTACCCGCCAGGTACTGCAGAAGTATCCGCATATTAAGATAATCATGCTTACGGTATTAGATTCCGAGCAAAGTATTTACAATGCTATACAGGCTGGGGCTTCGGGTTATTTAGTAAAGGAGAGCTCGCCCTTAGAACTTAAAAAAAGCATAGCAGAAGCCATAGCGGGTGGTGCAACCTTATCGCCCACTATTGCTAAAAAAGCGATGGCTATTATTAAAAACCCAAATGTGGTGCAGGACGAGGAAGAAGATTTCAATTTGAGCGAACGCGAAAAAGAAGTATTACTTCAATTGAGCAAGGGGCTAAACTATAAGCTTATTGCCACAAATCTGTTTATTAGCCCCAATACGGTAAGGCGACATACCGAAAACCTTTATATCAAACTAGGTGTGCACAACAAGGCCGAGGCGCTGCAAAAAGCTTATCAGTATCACTTGATTTAAGATAGTGTTGTACTTACGGTCTTACGCCTCCTAAATCCCCCAAGGGGGGATTTGTGGCTCGCGTTCATGCTTCGGGATTCAAGGGCCCCAAGGGTTGCTGGTTCAACAACCTAAAAACTATATTAGGGTTAAGGCAGTAGCAATGGGGCAAATGCACTATTGGGCACTTGATATGAAATATGGAGATTTACTGAAAATTAGTACTGCAAGGCTTTACATAATAAGCATTGCCCTAATTAACCCCCTTTGACCTCAAAAGCAGTTTTGCTACGTTTAGTGTATCGAAACTGCTTTTTTTTATGGCCTAAGCACCAAATGAAAATCCAACCTATCGTGAAAGAGTAATGTTACCATTGTGCTGTGTTGCGCCTAGAGTTAATACGTAAAAGTAAACACCATCTGGTAGCTGCCCTCCATCCCAACAAATCTCAGGATTATCGGTGGTAAACACTTGTTGTCCCCAGCGATTAAAGATTTGCAACGAATAGCATTCTGAAAAGCCAACTAAGTTGTCAATGCAATATTGATCGTTTGTACCATCACCATTTGGGCTAAATACATTGGGAAAGCCAAGGGTGCTAGCTTGGCTTGTCAAATCTATAGTTTGGGTAATAGAATCACGGCAACCATCGCTTGATACGATTAGTTTCACATCAATATCCTTTTCTGATCCTGTGTAAATAAACTTTGCTTTGTTATCTGTGCTAGTTCCTTCGTCCCAATGCCATTCGTACGACTGTGCATTGCTATT
>JAUICR010000180.1 GCA_030427785.1 Bacteroidia bacterium
ATGGTCGGCAATCGTGTATTTAATATCTCCATCTACTACCATTCTTATTATTTCTTCGGTAGTCCTATTTCCGGGTACGGGTTTTACATATATTCTTCCACCCATTTCTTCCATCAGGTTTTGTAAACGCTCGTAGTAGGAAGAGTTTTTTCTAACGAAAACCGTCTCATTCAGCAACTCTAAAGGATCAGTAATTAAGTTTTGCTTAATGCGATGCAGCGGCATAGTGCGCCAATTTTTGGGCTTACGTTGTACCAACACCTGATGAGTGAGGTAATGGTACTCAGTAAATGAGACTACTTTTTTTCGTGGCTCTGTAATTGATAGTCCGTAGGCAACCAAATCGCCTTCGCCTCTGTTGAGCATATCAAATAGCTCATCAATATTTCTGGCAATTTTTATACGAAGCTCAAGCCCCATGTCATCGCACATCCTTTGGAGCAAATCATACTCAAATCCCATGGGCTCACCTCGGTACAAAAAATAACTGGTAGAGTTGTAGATAGCAATTACATTGAGTACACCTTCCTTTTCTATGGCATCCCAGTCTCGCTCTAGCAGCGGCCCGTTTAAGGTACCCATTGCAAGCTTTTCGCCCTGGGTTTTAGAAGTGTTTTGGCTGCATCCCGCCAACCCCATCATAAGGATGATAAGAAGGGGGGTGAAAAAAGGTAAAAGTTTATCTGTTATTAATTGCATTTAACTTTCGTTCGTTCCTATAAAATTGCAGTCAGAATTTAGGACAAGATAGCAATATTGAGAATTTACAAATCTAGGGTTTAGACCATCGGTAATCGAAAGTCACTAATTTATAAAGTGGGACGGTTCTTAACTGACAGGTAATGTGTAATCTAATTGGTGACAAACTATAAGAATCCTGCTTTTCGAAATTTTCGATGAGTTACCATAAAACGATAGAATACTTCTAATATAACTAGAAACGCCTTCTTAGCTCAACACTTTTTATTGGGCTAGTATCCCCGTTTTTTTACTGCCTCTAATTGCTCCTTTGAAAAAATATCCAAATCATATCTACGATGGCGACCATGCTCTGAAGACAAACTAAAGATTTTGGATAATTCTGCAACAGTCTTTGTTCCCTTATAATCTATGAAATCTAAAATACGAGCAACTTCCACTTCTGGGTTTTGACAAATCTCTTCATACTTTATTAATAGAAAATTTCCTGGTAGGAGCTTATTTCCTTTTACAACTACGTCCTCTGTAGATTTAATCCAATAATCCAATTGCTTTTGGGCAAGAGTTTCTGCGCTGTCACTAGCACTGGCTTCAATTCCATAGCGGTGCCCCCAGTTGAAAAGCTGTTTTTTGTTTTTCGAGAAAGCCATATCCAAACCATTTCGCACAACATGTATGTATCTGAAATTTGGAAAAAAGGTCGCAAACTGTTCTAAAAAAATGTGGGTATTCGGTTCTTTCCAGCCCCAGGTATTTCTTGGTTTGCTTAATTTTTTTGCTTCTCTAAGTTTTGGGAATAGATGAGGAGGGTACTCATTTTTTATGTCCCATGGGATGTGTTCGTATTGTTCTAGCTTTTTTGCGCTAAGCTTACCTGTGCGCATATAAGTTTCAAAATCTACAAGGCGATTCTCAAAGTCTTGAGAACTGGCATTTTTCCACCATGTCTTGTCCTTGAAAAGACAAGTAAAAAATAGATTGTCATTCGCAAAATTGAGAGGCTCACCCATATAGACTCCCGCGTTTATCATCATTTGCGCCACTGCCCTAGTGCCACTTCCACCTAAGGCACCTATAGCTATTACAGAGTCACTGTAAGCCGATTTCATTTTTTGGGCGATGGTTTCTGATGTCTAGGCGCGTTTCCTTTTTTGCCTTTAAAGCCTGGTTTGTTTTTACTCCAAGGCCTTTTTCCATTTCGGATGTTTTTTGGTGAAGCCTGCATCCACTGAGGTCCAGGTCCCAAATGCTCTGGTGGTTGTAGTTTTTCCATTTGTATTTCAATGAATTCTTCAATGCGTTGAAACTTGCGCATATCGTCTTCATTTACAAAGGTGATAGCCAATCCTTTGGTTTCGGCTCTAGCCGTTCTGCCTATCCTGTGTACATAATCTTCGGGGTCATTTGGTACATCATAATTTATTACCAAATTGATATCCTTAATGTCAATACCTCTACTCAGCACATCAGTAGCTACTACTATTCGGGTAGTTCGCGCTCTAAATGACAGTAAAACTTTTTCTCTTATTTCTTGCTCATAGTCAGACGAAACACCAGCCACACTGTAGCGCTTGTTTTTCAAAACCCTGGTTAATTGCTCTACTTTCTTTTTGGTAGAACAAAAAATAATGATGCTTTTGAAGTTGTCCTTATCCGCAAGAATATCTTTTACCAAAGGTGTCTTTTGGCTTTCATTAGCCAAATAAACTTTTTGAGTAACACCAGCCGCTGGTTTAGAAACTGCCAGGTTTATCTCGATGGGGCTTTTTAAGATCTCTTTAGCAAGCTTTCTAATCTTGGGAGCCATGGTTGCGCTAAACATCAAACTTTGCCTGTCTTTAGGAAGTTTGCTAATAATATTTACGATATCGTCATAAAAGCCAATGTCCAGCATACGGTCAGCCTCATCTAGTATCAAATGCTTTACGGTACTAAAGTTCACATAGTCATTCATCATATGCGAAATAAGGCGACCTGGTGTGGCAATAATAATATCTGCTCCGCCACTTAAAGCTCGTCTTTCGGCTTCCCAACTTACGCCATCACCGCCTCCATATACAGCATAAGAGCTGGTGTGTGTAAAATAGGCCAAGCCCTGTATTTGCTGATCTATTTGCATGGCCAGCTCGCGGGTAGGAACTACCACCAGGGTGTTTATTCCCTTGGTTTTTTCTTCGGCTATTTTGTGTAAAGTGGGTAAAACAAAAGCGGCTGTTTTTCCTGTACCCGTTTGGGCGCAGCCTATCAAGTCATGGCCCTTCATTATTTCGGGAATAGCCTTTTCTTGAATTTCAGAGGCCTTTTCGAAGTTCATGTAGCTAATAGCTTCCAACAAATCTTCGTTAAGGCCGAATTCGGTAAACTTCATAAAAAAATGGATGTTTCATAATTGCATCACATAGATTTTTATGATGCTGTGGTTTATCTAAAGCGGTAAAGATAACGTTTACACACAAATGTAATTTTACCTGCCTGTGCTAATTATTTAGCTTTTTACTCACCTAATTGTTCTTTGTCTACCAACCATATTTTGCCATCTTTGGCCCAATGCATATTCCTTTACTAACAGAGGCTAATGACCATAATGGTGATGTTACTTTTGTAGCAACAGTGTTATCGTTTGTTGTTATTTACCTGTATTACTTTAAGGCCGACCCTAAGAAGAGGAAATTTTTACCCATATGGGTTAGACCAGAAATAAAAGCCGAACTGACCAAATTTGCCTACTACAGGAAATTAGATGCTAAACATAAAAGCCGTTTTGAAAAACGCGTACAAAGGTTTATTCATGAAAAGCAATTTATATCCAAAGCCTATACGCATGTAAACCTTGAAATGAAAGTGATGATTGCTGCCTCTGCCATTCAGCTCACTTTTGGTTTTAAGCATCTCAACTTTAGCCACTTTGGAAAAATATTGATTTATAAAGACCCTTATTTTTCGAGGATAACGCGGAAATACCACAAGGGAGAAGTAAACCCGAACGGGATAATTGTGTTTTCCTGGCTCAATTTTATTGAAGGTTATTCGGAGGCAAATGATGGTGTGAATTTAGGCTTGCACGAAATGGCGCATGCGCTACACCTCGAAAACGCCATTGATAATGATGAGTTTGACTTTATTGAAAAGGGAGCTTTAAAGCGTTTTTATCAGTTAGCGGAAATAGAGGCAAGGGCCATAAAACAACATGAGTCAACTTTTTTTAGAAGTTATGCGGCCGTTAATATGCATGAGTTTTTTGCAGTAGCTGTAGAGAATTTCTTTGAAAGACCTTTGGGGTTTCAGGGGCATAACCCCGAACTTTATCATACCATGACTATTCTGTTAAAACAAGATCCCATTAAACTGTTTGGCTTAAAAAAACCAGTAATATGAATTTAGTAGCACTAAGAGAGAAGGCCGAGCATTCCAAGTTTTATAGATGGCTATTGAGCCAGGGTCTTAATAGAATGGTACCCTTTAATTTTCCACATAAGTTTAGAGTAGAAGAAATAAGTACCAACCATCTGCAAGTGGTTTTGCCTTATCGCAAGCGAAATTTGAATCATCTAAAAGGCTTGCATGCTTGTGCCTTGGCCACATTAACCGAAATTAGTTCGGGCTTTTTACTTATTTCAAAATTAGACCCAAAGCGATACCGTATTATATTAGAAAAGCTAGAAATAGAATACCATTATCAGGCTAAAATGGAGGCCTATGCCAGGTTTGAAATAACGGATGAGTGGATGGAGGCCAATATATTGGAGCCGCTAAAAAAGGAACCAAAGGTATCAGTGCCTTGTGTAATAAAAATACATGATAGGGACGGAAACCATTTAACCACTGGCACGGCCCGCTGGCAAATAAAGGATTGGAAGCAGGTGAAGACGAGCTTGTAGTCGAGTGGAACACCTATCGCTGAAGGAATATGTTCTACCTCATTTTGGGTGGTTTTTTATAAGTACGCTAGCAAAATTTAAAAAGCAATAAGATGTTGAAAAAATTGATAACCCTTTTATTAGTTCTGGCAACTTATAATTCCTTTGCTCAGACTGTAGAAGAATTGGAGTATGAACTAAGCTATTATAAGTCAGGAGAAAAATGGGGCAATAAGAAAAATCAGGCATATCAATTACTTGAACTTGATGGACTCAATATTAATGCTATCAATTATCTAGTTGAGGTTTATGGTAGAAACAATAAGCAAGACTCAATCGAAATCCTCTTTGACAAAATCGCTAAAAAATATCCTCAAAGTCCAGACCCATATATAATTAGGGTTAGCTATAGAAACCCTTTTTTTGAAAAACTGACTTTTGAGGAGCAAATCAATTATTTACAGAAAGCCCTTGAATTGGACAGCACAAATACAGAGACTCTCTACATGTTAGGAAAGAAGCATTACGAGGCATTTAATCAAGGAGTAGAAGATAAACAGGGTGAGAACCTTTTAAAAAGCCATGCAGAGAAATCAATCAAATATTTTGAAAAATTATTCATCTCTGACAGACGGTTTCAAGAAACTCTGAAGTATCCACTTATACAATTGTCAAATTTCCTTGAACTGCCTAAGAAAGAACAAGAATTCAAAAGCTACCAATACCAATCGTTGTATTTTCCAATATCCGCACTGTCTGATCTACCGAATGACTGGCAAACGAATTATGACATTGACGTGATATGGGAAATTGAATCAGCCGTTTTCAGACTAAACTGGTATTCAACCCAATTAAGCGCAATGGAAGAACCAGTACTCACCGACTCCTTGCCAACGAAAATTTATCGATTTACTTGGTTGCGTTCTTTTAATAATCCCATAGTGATAGGAATAGAAAACTCAAACGACTCTATAACCTTGTACTGGAAGGTAGCTAATGGAGCTGGTGGCTATGAACCAGGGGAAATTGTCAAGAATAAGTGTAAAAAAATATCTACTAAAGAATGGCAAGACATAAGCAGTGAAATTGATTCTGTAGACTTTTGGAACTTATCATCAACAGATAGTGGACTCCCCGGAACTGACGGAGCGCAATGGATTTTGGAAGGAAAAGAACTGGGTAGGTATCATATGGTTGATAGATGGTCAGGAGGAGAAATCAGTAAAGTTTGCTTAGCACTGCTGAAATTGACGAATTTGTCAATAAAAGAAGATGAGATTTATTAAATAATAAACTTTGGCAAATTAAGTAGTGTATCGCAAATGCATAGCCGGAAACAAATTACACATGGGCAGAACAGATAACAAAAAAACATTTCGCAATATTAAATAAAGATTAGCCTATTGCTTTACTACCTGTCCACTGGTAATTTGGTTTTTAAAATAAGCGCGATACAAGTAAACTCCGGACCCCCATTTGCTAACGTCTAATTTTTGTGATGGTTTAATGTTTTCGAATGCACAAGTGAGCTTTCCTTGGCTATTGTAAAACTCTATTTTATCCATTTTAGAATTTGGACTATAAACTATATTCAAAAAGTCTGTCATTGGATTTGGATAAAAATTAATAACATCATCCGATAAATTCAACACCTTTTTCACCAAACTTTTCTCGCTGAATACCTTAATCTGATAAAAGTAAAAACGGCCATTAGTTGCTGGTTTATCTATGTATTGGTACACTTTGTTGCTGTCATCATCGCCACAAATACCAGCATAGGTATATATGTTTTTAAGGTTTAATGAGTCGTTGCCACGCCAAATTTCTACATCCTGACATGTATAGCCGGCTATTACTTCCCAGCGGATGGTTACAAAACCGTTATCGGCTTGTAAGTCAAAATTTAAATAGGAGATGCCATCACTTTGCGCCAAACTGCTTGTAAGTGCTCCTATAGAGAGAAGAATATGTATGAGATATTGTTTCATCAAATTTTTCGAAATGGTCACATATTGGTCACAATTTTAGTCACATAATATAAGATATGAAGTCGTGAACGTTACTTTTTCGAGAATATTGAAAAATAAAATCTCTAAACTATTACTTTCGCAATCCGAAATAAGAACAAATTTAAATCGCAGTAATGAGCGTATTAGTAGATAAAAACTCAAGAATCATAGTTCAAGGATTTACCGGTAGTGAAGGTTCCTTTCACGCTGGCCAAATGATAGAATATGGTAGCAATGTAGTAGGTGGTGTTACTCCTGGTAAGGGCGGACAAATGCACCTTGATAGACCAGTTTTTAATACTGTATCAGATGCAGTAGCAAAAACACAGGCTAATGTATCTATCATATTTGTACCACCAGCCTTTGCTGCTGATGCTATAATGGAAGCTGCTGATGCAGGAATAGAAGTAATTATTACCATCACCGAAGGTATTCCTGTGAAGGATATGATTATGGTAAAAGAATACCTGAAAGGAAAGGAGGGCTGCCGCATGGTAGGGCCTAACTGCCCTGGAGTAATGACCGCTGGAGAAGCCAAAGTAGGGATTATGCCAGGCTTTATTTTTAATAAAGGTAGAGTAGGGGTAGTATCAAAATCAGGTACACTTACCTACGAAGCGGTAGATCAAATTACCAAAGCAGGTATGGGGCAAACCACTGCTATTGGTATTGGTGGAGATCCTATTATTGGTACAT
>JAUICR010000181.1 GCA_030427785.1 Bacteroidia bacterium
AATTGTGAATGGAATACCAGGAAGGATTATTTGTTGAAGCAACTCCTCTAATTTGGTTTGGATAAAATCTGTTGTATCCTGACTTACTGTCGATTCTATATCTCTGTTTAAATGACGTCCACCACCTAGCAGTACTCTACCATTGTAATTTCTGAAATAAAAGTATCCTTGATTTAGATGAAAGCTACGGTCAATTTTTAAATCAGGTATTGAGCTGGTAAGCAGTATTTGGCCTCTTCCGGGCACCAATGGTAACTCAGGAATTAAAGACTTAGTAAAACCGTTGGTGGCTACAACTACCGACAATGCAGAAAACGAATTTGACTTTGAATTCACCGTCCAGGTTTCTCCGTTTTTTTCAATTTGTTCTATATCCTGAGAATAGTCAATATTAATACCAATATCTAAGGCAATTTTGATTAGAGCTTTAACTACTTTGCCTGAGTCAAGTACACCTTCACCTCTTATGGCTATTGCTTTGTCAAGGGCATTAATCCCGAAGGTATTCTGCCTAAGGCTAAAAGGGGCGAACCCAAGATTCTCCTTAAGATTTTTATTGATGTTCTCAAGTTTTGATTCACATTCGTCTAATAGCGATTCTTCATGCGAAGTGAATACTTCGATTCCGTCTTTTACAGACAAACCAATGTTTTCATCCTTGAGTTGGTTGAGAAGTATTTTTAAACCTGCATAGCGTTTTAATACCCGCTCATAGGCTCTTTCTTCACCTTCATTTTTTATATCATCAATGAGCTCAGAAACACTGCCAAAACATGCGAAACCAGCATTCTTTACAGAGGCGCCTTCTGGTGATGCACCTTTTTCTACAATTCTAACGGAAAGCTTAGGATAAGCGGATTTAATATTAATAGCTGATTGCAACCCTGTGAGGCCACAGCCAATAACGATAATATCCGAATGAAGGGGAAAGCTATCGAGTTGCCAAATACTACGCACTAGCTACTGAGCGGAACCTATAGCCAGCAAATACATAAGCTGAGCCAAACAAAATGGCGCCATAGAAAACAGTTCCCAAAACCTGGTTTAATAAGAAGGGCAACCCTACAGCATAGGACATTAATAATCCTGAAAAGTTTTGTGCATACAATGGGTTTCCTAGCCACGCACCAAAATTGGTAAGCAAGTAAAATAGAACGGCTGAGCTAAGTCCGGCACCAAGTAGGTGTTTGGTGTTAATTTTCTTGATTCCAATCTGACCGATTAGAACGGTAAGGAAGAAAGCAAAATAAATATAACCGAAGCCTTTTGTGAATAGGGTAAAGCCTTCGTTATAAGTTGCGTAGATTACGTTGTTGATTACCAAATCGCTAAGAAACAAAGCAGCAAAGGGAACTAGGAATGCTTTTATTTGATCTTTAAAAACTACCCCTGCAAAAAGGGCCGTTGCACCAATGGCTGTAAAATTTGGCAAGTGAGGAATAAATCGTGTGGCTATTGCGGCGATTAGTATGGCTGTTTTACTTTTCATAGTTTCGATTGTAAGCTGCAAAGCTAAATAAAGATAAACGTATATTAAAACTTATGGGTGGTAGCTTTTAAAGCTTCCATTTTTATAAAATATTACAATCCTATCTATCTCTGATTCAGTATTATTTTCGGATGATGAACTAACAGAAATCTTTTTTGAATCTTCTATCTCAGGTTCGCTATCAGCTATATCTTTTGTTTTTAAACTATCTAAAGGGTCTTGGACTTGTTTTTCAGGAATGGAGGGAGGGGGGCCTCCAATGGTTACTTTTCTAACTCCTTCCATAGGGAATAATCCTTGGTCCAAACCAGTGGTAATAGGGGTATTTACATTTGTAACATCATCGAACAAAGACCCGTTCCCTGTTATTAGATAATCAATATTTACATTTGTAAACTCACTCTTAATGTTTTCAATTACTTGTAAACTTGCCTTGTTTCGGCCATTTAATATATGGCTTACTGTAGCTGGATTTAACTGTGTTCTCTTCGCAAACTCAGTATTGCTTATTTGCAGGGTATCAATGAGTTCTTTTATTCTTTCTGCTATGCTTTCCATTTATAAATAGGTGTTTAATGTTTTAAACTATACAAATGTAATATAATTTATAACGCTCGAAACAGTTACCAGGGGCAATCTGCTACCTATTTTCTTTATTTTACTGTAATGTATACTTGCTGTAATGTAATTAAAATAATTGATAAACAGATAGTTGCAAGATAATCATTAAATGTATTTACAATTGTGATATTTAGTATTGTAATTAATGTGTGCTTGATATTGACGGCAATTACCGATTAATTCAATTCAATAGCATCATTTACTTCGAATATGAGTAATTGAATTGTTGATGATTTCTAATAAGTATTGCAAATGCCAGATGCTAATATTTGCTACATTCGACCCCTTATTCCAGATAAAAACTATCACCTTTTCATGACGCCTAGTTTTAGACAGGAGGATTACTCCAAGTATTGGGAATCTACCATTCAATCGAGATGGTTGCGTCCTGATGTCTTTCATGAAATACTACGGTTAAAGACTTCAGTGGAACAACTTGGTTTTGAAAAGCTAGGACTCTCAACTGAAAATAGAAGTATCTATAAGTTGCGCTGGGGTAAGGGGCCCATAAAGGTGCTATGCTGGACTCAAATGCATGGTAACGAACCCACGGCCAGTCTGGCAGTGTTAGATTTGCTAAACTTCCTCTGTGCTTCGGATACCTATAACCCTTTGCGATCATCTATTGCTGATAAAATTACCTTGGTAATAATACCCATGCTTAACCCCGATGGCGCAGAGTATTTTACGAGAAGAAACGCTGTAAACATTGATTTAAACAGAGATGCCGTTTCAAAGTGTAGCGTAGAGATGCAATTGTTCTTGAATTTTGTTGAAGAATTTAGACCCGATTGGGCCTTCAATTTACACGATCAAAGGAATATTTTTTCGGCAGGTAATAGCGATAGAACCGCAACGCTTAGTTATTTGGCTGCCTCAGCTGATATTGAGAGAACAGTAACTCGAACTCGATTGGAGAGCATGAAAATGATTGCCGCCCTAGCCGAAAACACCATAAATAGCTTAGGCCATTATGTGGGCAGGTATACGGATGAGTTCTATCCGCGGGCATTGGGAGAATATTTTCATACCCACGAAATTCCTTGTGTGCTTATAGAGTCAGGAGCTTTTGCTAAAGATTATAACAGGAATATTGCTCGCAAGCAAAACTTCATAGCCCTACTTTATGCATTTGAACTAATAGGAACAGAAACCTACAAAAGCAAAACAGAGCAGGATTATAAAAGTATACCATTGAATCATCAGAATTTATTCGATTTGATTATCCGCGACTGTACCTACCAAGTAGGTAAAAATGAGGTGAAGATGGATTTGGGTTTGCTCCTTCAGGAATTACCAAATACAGAATCGCAAGCATTGGAGCTTACTTATCTATTGAGTGATATAGGTGACTTGAGTTACCATCATGGAATTGAAGAAAAGAGGGAGGGTATCATTAGCGATAAACAGAAGTTAGAGATTGGCAAAGTGGCCAACTTTCAAATAAAAAGAGAAAATAAGTCCGACCTAATATTTATAAAAGGCAAACAACAATGAAAAGCATAAACCCATATAACTTAGAAACGATAGCAACACATAAAGTGCATTCGGATAGTGAAATTCAACAAATACTGGATGCAGCACAAAGCACTTTTTTAAGCTATAGAAAAACCAGTTTTGAGTACAGAAAAGAGCGATTGCTTGCAGCGGCAGAGATTTTAAAATCGAAAGCTGATGAATATGCCAATATGATGAGCCTGGAAATGGGGAAACCCATTAAAGAATCAAGAGCCGAGATTACAAAGTGCGCCTGGGTATGTGAGTATTATGCTGAGAATGCTGAAGAATTTTTGAAGCATGAAGTAATAAAAACAGATGCCAGCCAAAGCTATGTGACTTACGAACCTCTTGGAGTGATTCTGGCTATTATGCCTTGGAATTTTCCTTTTTGGCAAGTCTTTAGGTTTATCGCTCCACATGTGATGGCCGGAAATACAGCCCTATTAAAACATGCTGATAATGTGCAAGGCTGTGCCAAAATCATAGAGCAGATTATGCTAGATGCAGGATTTGAAAAAGGTGTTTTTCAAAATATCACCGTAGAGGTAAATCGCGTAGAGGCTATTATTAGAAATAAAATAATAAAAGGCGTGTCGCTTACCGGTAGCGAAAGGGCAGGAGCGGCTGTAGGAAGCGTGTGTGGCCAAGAAATAAAGCCCAGTGTACTCGAATTAGGAGGAAACAATGCCTTTGTGGTATTAAAAGATGCCGATATACCCGAAGCTATTGATTTGGGAATACGAGCAAGAATGCTGAATTCAGGTCAAAGTTGCATAGCAGCAAAGCGATTTATTCTTGAAGAAGAAATTGCTGAAGAGTTTATTTCAGGTTTTTTTGAGGCCGTAAGCAAAATGAAAGATGGAGATCCGATGTTGGAGAACACCGGCATTGGTCCGTTGGCACGAGTAGATTTGGCGGAAGGATTAGAGGATCAAATTAACCGTAGTATTTCTGCTGGAGCAGAATTGATGCTGGGGGGCAAAAGGAGAGGGGCCTTTGTAGAGCCAACAGTACTGCGCAATGTAAAACCAGGAATGCCAGCTTTTGATGAAGAATTATTTGGACCTGTGGCACCTATGATAATAGCCAAAAATGAAAATGAAGCAATAGAGCTGGCTATGAAGTCTGACTTTGGTTTGGGAATAACTTTAGTTACCAAAGATGTGGAAAAAGGATTGGAATTAACCAGATGGATAGAGGATGGAGCCGTATTTATAAACGAACTGGTTAAATCTGACCCAAGATTACCTTTTGGAGGAACCAAAAAATCGGGCTACGGACGCGAGTTAAGCCGCCACGGTATATACGAATTTGTAAATACCAGAACGGTTTACGTAAAATAGGGTTTAGTGCCCGAGTACCTGTTTTAGTACATAAAGTAAGAAGAGAATAACCACAAGACCAATCATAATGTAGAAAGTTCCCCCATATTGGATTTTGTGTAGAGGGGCATCTTTGCGATAGCTCCAAATAAGGTAGATCACAAAAAGAGTCATAAAAACTCCTGCAAAAATCCAGTGACCAGTGGTTACATTTTCCATAATAGTTGAAGCAAAATTTTGACAAATATATCCATGAAGAAACAAATAGATCAAGTAGCTGAATTTCACGAGGTTTTCAAAATAGGCAATGAGGAAAAACCTTTGGGCAAGGTAGATGAAGCAACCTTTAGGCTCAGGTATAATCTAATGAAAGAAGAGAACGAGGAATACTTGGAAGCCGCCCAAAATGGCGATTTGGTAGAAATAGCCGATGCCTTAGGTGATATGATGTACATTTTGTGTGGCACGATTCTTAAGCATGGAGTACAGGATGTAATCGAAGATATTTTTGACGAAATACAGCGAAGCAATATGAGCAAGCTGGATGAAGAAGGAAACCCGATATATAGAGAGGATGGAAAAATTTTAAAAGGACCTCAGTATGTCAGGCCCAATATCAAGAAGTATTTAGATGCTCATTTAGAAAGTAAATAATCGAGTAAAAAATGGATAAATCTGTCGCTATAATTGGCTAAAACAGGGTAGTGTAACAATTAATTTTATTTTTGCTCAAAATCAAAAAAACACGATGAAACACAGTATAGCAATAGTAGGGATGCTATTAACACTAGGTGTAGCCGCACAAGAGGGCCCAAAAATTTCGAGCGCTGTAATTGAGTTTGATAGAAACCGGGACACAGTGCTTGCCAAAAAGTACATAAATGAGGCTGCAGATATTATCAATTCTAAAACTCCAGCCATGGTTAAGCCTAAGGTGCTGGCCAAGTTTTACTACTACCAAGGAGCTATCAACTTTGCTATTTCGCAAAGTAATAAGCCCAGCACTAAAGCATTAGAGCCTAATGGTTTGGATTTATCAGCCGAAGGTTTTCAAAAGTTGATTGAATTTGAAAAAGCATCAGGTAGACAACAATATACACCACAGGCTCAGCAAATGATGCCCGCTATAGCAAGAGCTTATGCTAATAGGGGAATTGAGGCTTCGAGCACGAAAAATTATGAGGAAGCCTATAATGACTTTATGCTGACTTATAATTTTAAGAAGGAAAATAATCTTGGTACCGATACAGCAATGCTATACAATGCAGCGTTGATGGCGCAAAATGCTGAAGATTATGATAATGCCATAAAGCAAACTAAAGCGCTTTTGGACATGAATTATAAGGGTCAAACATATAAGGCTACCAATTCGGCCAATGGTGAGACCGTAGAGTTTGCCAATAAAACGCAATTGACGAGTGCCATTGAAAAAACCAATGGATTGTATGTAGACCCCGTTATAGCGGGTGATGTACGCCCGGACTTGTATATAGCGATGGCAAGTATGTATAAGAAAACAGGCGATACAATCAATTACGATGCTACTGTATCAGCAGGTAGAGCTGTATTTCCTGATAATAAATCAATGTTGCTGCTAGAGTTGCAGAAATATCTAGACACGAAGCAGTATGATAAGGCTATGGTAAACCTTAATCAGGCCATGGAGGCAGATCCAACCAACTATTTGTACCCATACTTGATAGGCTATATTTACCAAACAGATTTGAAGGATTATACAAAGGCTAATGAGTATTATGATAAAGCCATAGCAATTAATCCGGATAAAATAGAACCTCAGTATATGAAGGGATTGATATATGTAGATCAGGCCAATACTATAACTGAAAAAATGAATAAGCTGAAGCTGAATGAAACTACCAAGTACAATCAGTATCAGAAAGAGCAGAAAGAAATGTTTGAAAAAGCTTTACCATTTTTTGAAAGAGCAAGAGAAATTGATCCTAAAGATGTGGATACCATGAAAGCATTAAAAGAAGTATACTATAAGCTTAAAATGTATGAGAAAGCTCAGGAGCTTCAGAAGGAAATAGATGCTGTAACTAAATAGCACAAGAATTAAAAGGGATGGTGAGAGCTATCCCTTTTTTATTGCTTCAGAATTCTATTTTACATAATATTAATTATAGGAAAAAAAGAAATCTCCATAATACGAAGTCACATTGAGCGAAGTCGAAATGGCGAGTATTTAATATAATATCAGATATAACGGCTGTAAGCCTTATATCGGCCGATATTATGCTAAGGAGATTTCGAATCGCTTTCACAAAATACCTTAAAAGAAATCTCGCCAACAGTTTTCCCATGATG
>JAUICR010000182.1 GCA_030427785.1 Bacteroidia bacterium
TATTTGACACCACTGGTGCCTTTATTAACAAAACTGGTGGTACTGACCAGTACGGCCGCCCTTCTGATGATCCAGACAAAAGATCTAATCAATTTTACGTACCTCTTACTTTAGAATATAAAAGAAAATTGAGTAACGCATTTGACTTGAACGTTGGAGCACGTTACATCTTTACTACCCAAGACTGGCTAGATGTTTACAAAACTGGTGATGGAAATGAGCAATTACTTCAAATTTACCTAGGGGTATCCTATAACTTTGGTGACAAAGAAAAGAGCTCAATCGTTTACACTAACCCATTAGATGATATGTATGCTGATATGGAAGAAGTGAAAAACAACTTTGACCAATTGACTACTGATGATGATAAGGATGGTGTAAACAACTTTTTTGATAAAGAACTAAATACGCCAGAGGGTGCTACTGTAGATGGTAGTGGTAAAGCTATGGACGTAGACGGTGACGGTGTGCCAGATTATATGGATAATGATCCATTTACTGATAAAGGAGCTATAGTAGATGCTAGCGGAAACGCGGTGGATAGCGATGGTGATGGTGTACCTGATAATAGAGACGAAGAAAGCAATACACCAAAAGGTTCATTTGTGAACTTTAGAGGTATGACAATAGTTGACAACATAGGTGGAGCTGGTGGTGGCTCGTACATGCCTTCTGTTTACTTTGATTACAACAGCTCTTCTGTTTCTACTGCCAACGTACAGAGACTTGCTACTATAGCTCAAATGCTTAAAGCTAACGGCAATGCCAAAGTAGTAGTAACTGGTTATACTGACGCTCGTGGAAGCGAAGAGTACAACAAAAACTTAGGTATGCGTAGAGCTGAGGCCGTGAAGAAAGAATTAGTACAAGTATTCGGAATTGACGAATCTCGTATTGAAACTGCTTCTGAAGGTGAAGCTAACCCACTTGCCAAAGGCAAAAACAATATCAACCGTAGAGTAGATATTACTGTTAAGTAGAATTACTTAACATCCAAATAAAGCTAAGGCCTCGAAGAAATTCGGGGCCTTATTTTTTTAGCGCCATGGCAGCCTGCCACAAAGCTATTCCAGCGCTTACCGAAATATTCAAAGAATGTTTGGTTCCAAACTGAGGAATCTCGAGCGAGTTGTCACATTGTTTCAGCACTGCATCCTCCACCCCTTTTACCTCGTTGCCAAAAACTAGGGCTACTTTTTTATTGCTAAAATCATAGTTATTTAACATAATAGCACCCTCGGTTTGCTCCAATCCAAGCACCACATACCCCTTGTCTTTTAGCTCTTTTACAGAATCAAGAGTATTCTCAAAATAGCGCCAATCAACAGATTCGGTAGCTCCAAGAGCCGTTTTGTGAATTTCTTTATGAGGAGGTGTAGCAGTAACTCCGCATAAGTGAATTTCATTAATTAGAAAAGCGTCAGAAGTTCTGAACACCGAACCAACATTCAACAAGCTGCGTACATTATCCAGCACCACTACAATTGGCAGCTTATCCACTTCTTTAAACTCTTCACTAGTGAGCCTATTCAACTCACTCATACGCAACTTTCTCATGGTCTATAATTATCTTAGCACATTCATTTAATATCAAAGGAATTTTGGCCGCTAAAAGTGCAGAAACGCCTCTAATGAGGCAATATAATCAGATAAAAACTAAGTACCCAGATGCACTTTTGCTCTTTAGAGTGGGCGACTTTTACGAAACCTTTGGGCAGGATGCCATAAAGGCTAGCAAAATACTAGGCATTGTACTCACTAAGCGCTCTAACGGGGCGGCAGCAGACATGGAGTTGGCAGGCTTTCCGCACCATTCGCTGGATGTGTATTTACCAAAATTAGTACGTGCAGGACAGCGTGTAGCTATTTGCGATCAGCTAGAAGACCCCAAGCTTACCAAAACCATAGTAAAGCGTGGAGTTACTGAGCTTGTAACTCCTGGCCTCACTACCCACGATCAGGTTTTAAAGTCGGGCTCCAACAACTTTTTATGTGCCATATACTTTGAAAAAGAGCAAATAGGCATTAGCTTTTGTGATATAAGCACTGGTGAGTTTTTAGTAGCCGAAGGCAATCAAGAGTACATCGAAAAACTGATTCAGAGCTTGAGCCCTAGCGAAATACTATTTCAAAAGTCAAAGGCTGATCAGTTTTATAATTCCATAGGAAAAAGCCGGTACTCTTTCCCGTTAGATGATTGGATTTTTAAGCCTGATTTTGCCAACGAAAGTCTAACGAATCATTTTAACACGGCTTCATTGAAAGGGTTTGGTATTGAAAAAATGAATCAGGCCATCATTGCAGCAGGCGCTATTTTTCATTATCTAAAAGAAACCAGGCATGACCAACTAAAGCATATTACTGGCATTAGTCGTATTGATCGTGACGAGTTCGTATGGATGGACCAATTTACCATTAGAAACCTCGAAATATTTCAGAGCAACTCTCCTGATGGTGTAGCGCTTATAGACGTGCTTGATTACACCCAGAGCCCAATGGGTAGTAGAATGCTGAAGCGATGGCTGGCGCTACCCTTAAAAAGCAAGAAGGCCATTGAAAACCGATATGACGTTGTAAGTTCTTTTATTAAAAAACCCGAATTATGTGATGCGGTTTCACAGCATTTGGATGATATCCACGATTTGGAACGCCTCGCCAGCAAGCTTAGCACCAGAAAAATAAACCCAAAAGAATTAGTACAACTAAGGCGAAGCTTAGAAGCTACCAACGTCATAAAAGTTCTGTGTAAAAAGGAAAAAGCATTAAAACTTAGTGCCGATCAAATACATGAATGCAAAGAGCTCATTCCGCTTATTGCTACATCACTACAAGAAAACCCTTCGGTGCAAGTGGCCAAGGGTGGTGTAATAGCTAGCGGTGTATCTACACAACTGGATGAACTCCGCGAGATTCAAAATACTGGAAAAGACTTTTTGCTAAACCTACAACAGCGCGAGGCAAAAGCCACAGGTATCCACAACCTAAAAATTGCCTTCAACAATGTTTTTGGCTATTATTTGGAAGTAAGAAATACGCACAAAGACAAAGTACCAGCTGAGTGGATACGTAAGCAAACATTGGTGAATGCCGAGCGCTACATTACCGAAGAATTAAAAGAATACGAACAAAAAATACTGGGGGCTGAGGAAAAGATATTGGCTCTAGAGCAAAACTTATATCTTGAACTGATAGAACAAGCCTTAAGCTATTTACCACAAATACAGGTAAATGCACAGTTACTAGCACGTATCGATTGTTTGTTGTCTTTTGCCTTATTGGCCAAAAGCAAAAACTATTGCAGACCTACTTTGGTAAACGATACTAAGATTGACATAGCGGGAGGACGTCATCCGGTAATTGAGCAGCAGCTTGCTGCAGGCGAAGCTTATATAAGCAACGACACTTTGCTGAACAGAGAAGACCAGCAAATATTAATGATAACGGGGCCTAATATGTCTGGAAAATCTGCGCTTCTTCGCCAAACGGCCCTAATATGCCTATTGGCCCAAATAGGCTGCTTTGTACCGGCAGATGCGGCCAGCTTGGGTATCATCGATAAAATATTTGTTCGAGTGGGTGCTTCCGACAATATAAGCCAAGGCGAATCTACCTTTATGGTAGAGATGAGCGAAACTGCGTCTATTCTAAATAACCTTTCGGAAAACAGCCTTGTATTACTTGATGAGATTGGCCGAGGCACCAGCACTTTTGATGGGATTTCCATTGCCTGGTCTATAGCCGAGTTTTTGCACGAACATCCCAGTAAAGCCAAAACGCTTTTTGCCACCCATTATCACGAGTTAAATGAAATGGAAAAGGCTTTTGATGGAATTAAAAATTTCAATGTCAGTATTAAGGAAGTCAATAATTCTATCGTTTTTATGCGCAAGCTAAAACCAGGTGGAAGCGAACACAGTTTTGGAATACATGTAGCCAAAATGGCGGGTATGCCAGGCCTTGTAGTAAACCGAGCTGAGGCCGTGCTTAAAACCCTAGAAAAAAGCCGAGAATCTAAGGCCAAGAAAAATGGAAAAGCAGATAATGATCTTCAATTAAGCTTTTTCAAACTGGATGACCCCATAATGGAAGAACTTAAAGAAGAAATAAGCAATCTGGATATCAACACCTTGACACCAGTAGAAGCCTTGATGAAATTAAATGCTATAAAGAAGAAAATTGGGGCTTAAAATTGTTGCTTATTTTTAACTGATTTTATTACATTTGCCGTCCGTTTACGGAACAGACCAAAAGTAGGCTCAAAGCGTTGAGCATCTTAGTAAAATAAGAACTACTAAAACTGTAACAAAACGCGAGAGTAGCTCAGCTGGTAGAGCACGACCTTGCCAAGGTCGGGGTCGCGGGTTCGAATCCCGTCTCCCGCTCAAAGACCCCTCAACGAGGGGTTTTTAGTTTTAACACAATCGCCCTGGTGGTGCCCGCCCGTACCCAATGGTACATTCGGGCGGGGAATTGGTAGACACGCAGGAATAAAACCCCTGTGAGTAGAGGGCTAAAAAGAATTAAAACACATCATCGCCCTGGTGGTGGAATTGGTAGACACGCAGGACTTAAAATCCTGTGATCAGCAATGGTCGTGCGGGTTCAAGTCCCGCCCGGGGCACCTTAAAAAGCCGAAGCAGAAATGTTTCGGCTTTTTTGTACCCCCCCTTTTCGGTCGATTAAAAAAACATCTTACTCTACCATTAACTTCTTAACCTCTCTTTCCATCTCCTGCTCCAACAAAATGAAATAAACCCCTTGCTTAAAATCCGCGAGATCAAGTGTAGTTGAAGGCTTAGTCAAATACACCTTCATCAACCTTCGGCCTTTTAAATCAAATATTGAAAGTAGTGCATTCAGATTCTTAGAAACCTTCTTAGAGTAAATCGTAACCTGTCCATTGCTCGGGTTTGGATAAACCTGAAATACCTCAGTCTTTTCAGAGGGTTCGAATCTTACTTTTTTTATATTTTTTTTATCACATTCATTGATATCCATCCTCAAGGTAAAACCACCTTTATTAGAGGGTTTACCTAAGTTTCGTACCACCACTATCAATTCGTTTTTCTGTGGGTATAGCAATGTGTCTAAAGTAGTGCCTGTGACATAGTCATAACTATCTCCACCCATATATCCATTTATGGTAATACTATCTTTTTGAAACCAAACATCATGATACGGGTTTCTATAATTTTTTCTGCCAAACTGATTAATTTGAGCCACAAGGATTCCGTTTAAGTAAATTTCTGCCTGATCATCCACATTCATACTCACTCGCATCGTTTTTGCGACAACACCAGTCATATCAAATACCTTTTTGAAAAAACGAATATTATTCCCCGTGTTTATTATTGAAGATCCATCTATTGGGCTAATATGATTCCAGGGAAATGGTTGACCCATGGACGGGTTGAGTGTATAAGTAGAATCATCTGGTAGTGACGAGGAAAGCCCCATCCATTGACCGCTATAATTAGTGGTTAATATTTCTGTACTCTGGCGCCAACTGGAATCCGAAACACAATACTTGCAACATGAGTCACAAGCCTTTTTTGGGTTTTGAAACTTCGTAAAAACCACGTCTCCCTTAATATCTATGGCCGAAGAACAAAAACCAACATAGGCCATTGAATCAGAGACGGCCATCCCCAGGTACTCACCAAACCAAGGCCCAACTGGTGTCTGAGGACTTACAAAACTCTGAGAATTTATTTTCTTATTTACTGAAAAAGAAGCCCCTTCATCCGTACTAATGCTTGAAAAAATATCCCAAACGAGGTCGTTTGTATCATTTCTCCTATCGTACCAAACTATATCAATAGTTCCACAATCGCTTACTTCCATCCAAGGCAAAACCTGATCGGTAGTACCAATATCATCATTAAGCCTTATGGGCTTTGACCAGGAATCACCTCCATTAATTGATTTTATAAAGAAAATATCCGCCTCATCATTTCCCGTTGAGTCAGGGTCGGCAGCATAGCAAATAAATAAAGTATTCGAATCAACTGAGGAAGCTCTTATAATAGCAGCGCCTTTGGCCCTGATGTCTGTGCCGGAATTTAGATTTAGTGGCGGGAGGTTAATACTATCAATCAAAGAATCACCTCTCCAAGTATTCCCTCCATCCGTTGACTTGTTAAAAAACATTTTCCCTACACCCCCAGTGCTCACATTATAGTCTACCCATAATAAATACAAATCACCATTGGATGATACTGTAGCAGTTGGCAAATTTCCAAGGTTATGAGCTATAGCATTTACTTGCTTTGCAGCAGTAAAGCTAGCTCCCCCGTCCGAAGATTTGGAAATATAAATATCGCTGAATGGTAACGATTGATTCCAACCCCTATCCTTTAGCCAAACCACATATATGTGATTATAATTTGGACTATTCTGATTTTTATCAACGATGATTTGGCATCTATCATTAAATCGATAATTGGAATCAGGGTTACTAATTGCCCCCGCCTCAATGTCCACGTTTACCGGATTATTCCAACTCTGCCCTCCATCGCTTGACTTGTGAACAAACAGACCACTCACTGGGCCATTTACCCAATTAAAATCAGTGGCAATGTGAGCTACATAAACATTAGATAAATCGTCAAAGGCAATGCTAGGATCAAAAGCATCCTGAAAAGCAACCATAGCAATCGAGTTTTGTGGCATGCTTAGCTGTTGAGATACCCAGGTTTGACCATAATTAGTGCTGGTACTTATTCCAATTCCCAGCCCACCAGGAAAGGGGTGATCATTGTAAGCAGCCATAATCCAGCCATTATGCCCATCATAAGCCATGGATACTTCGTTTTGAATATACGATAACCCGGGGTCAATGTCCATAATAGAATTTCCGATAGTAGGTTGAGAAATTACAAGCTGCAAATCCTCTACCTCACCATCTAAAGCTTGCCCCGTGTAACTAAGATTTCCGGAACTACTGCACCTAAACCTAGCATAGGTATAAACACCTGAAATTGCGGTTAACGGAACCAAAAAATTGAGTTGATTCTTGCCTGCACTTACTGGTTGACTAATAAATATCTGATCTCCCGGATCAGTCCAGTTTCCATTGCCTTGAAAATCTATCCATGCATCCAAAAATCCATTTCCACTCATGGTAATTTCTACAGTAGCCATAGATCCAGGTATCAACCAAGAACTAAGGTTTATCCCATCTTCATCATCAATCAAAGAGCTTTGATCATCCCCGTTGGCATTTGCTCCTGGCTGACCATCCCATTCTT
>JAUICR010000356.1 GCA_030427785.1 Bacteroidia bacterium
CTATTCCATACTCTTCATGAATGCTCTGGTCACTACCATAATCGTAACCCCCCGCTACCGCGCGAATCCTTTCGCGTGGTGATTTTAATTCTCCAAATTTATTTTGCCACAACAACTCCTTCCAGCATACCTTTTTCTCCAGCATAGTCTATAGCACTACTGTACACCCATTGCTCAGCCTTATACACTAACCTCTCTTCTACAGGATTTTGATGGATGTAGTTTATCTTTTCGAAAATCACTTTGTTGCTCCAGAGTTCTATTGGTTTATTATCATGCCGCCAAAACTGATACCTCTTGACGTTAGAAGAATTAACAGCTTCGTGTGCAAACCGCTGTAACAAAAACTCCCTCCTGCTTTCTCTTTCATTTTCTTGGATAGCCTGTACTATTCTCTTACTTGTAAACCGTTTAAAATCTCCCAACAATAACTCGGGCTTTTGTCCATTTAGGAAATTTACATAATTAACTAGGGTTTGTCTTGATAAAAACCTGACAGGTTTGCTAGCGTGTAAGCCTATCAGGTTTAATTATTTTAAGCCTGTATCCCCCCGCTAGCGCGAGCGTCCCGCTCGTGCATACTGAAACTTATCAGGTTTAATTATTCTAAGCCTGAATAACCCCCGGATTATAAGCCTTCTTTAGTGGAGCATGATTAGCCGCCTCTATGCCCATGCTTATCCAGGTACGGGTTTCTAATGGGTCAATAATAGCATCAGTCCACAAGCGGGCAGCGGCATACTCGGGCTTGGTTTGCTTTTCGTAGCTAGCGGTTATTCTATCCAATATTTCCTTTTCTACCTCAGGGGTTATGGTTTCGCCCTTGGCTTTTAGGCTGGCAGTTTCTATTTGCAATAACACTTTAGCTGCTTGCGAGCCTCCCATTACGGCAAGGTTGGCAGTAGGCCAAGCTACAATAAGGCGTGGGTCATAAGCCTTGCCACACATGGCATAATTACCTGCTCCGTAGCTATTGCCAATAATAATGGTAAACTTGGGCACTACTGAGTTGGCCATAGTGCTTACCATCTTAGCGCCATCTTTTATAATACCGCCATGTTCGCTACGGCTACCTACCATAAAGCCCGTTACATCTTGTAGAAATACCAAAGGAATTTTCTTTTGATTGCAGTTGGCAATAAAGCGTGAGGCCTTATCAGCACTATCAGAGTAAATCACGCCACCAAACTGCATTTCGCCCGTTTTGGTTTTTATCAATTCGCGGTTGTTGGCCACTATACCTACGGCCCAGCCGTCAATGCGAGCATAACCCGTCACTATGGTTTTGCCATATCCAGCCTTGTACTCTTCAAAGTCGCTATCATCTACCAATCGCTCAATAATGTCCTTCATTTTATAAGGTTTGGCCCGGTCTATCGGCAAAATGCCATAAATCTCTTTTTCGTCTTTGGCAGGTTTTGTGGGTTTGATACGGCTAAAGCCGGCTTTATCAAAATCACCAATTTTGTCAACTATGTTTTTAATAGACTTTAAGCAATCAGCATCGTCTTTACTCTTATAATCGGTTAC
>JAUICR010000183.1 GCA_030427785.1 Bacteroidia bacterium
GTACGTCTTTCCGAATCGTACGTGCTGCAATTACAGCAATACTGGGATTTACAGATTCGGCTCACGGTATCTGAAATCAGCTTGGGTACAGAAGACGAAAGCATTACAACGTATAACCTTAGAGAATTACTACCAGTAGAAAAAAGGAAAGGAGTTGAATGCGGACTCGAGAAAAAATTCTTCTGTAAGCTGGACCTTATTACCCCTAAGAAGCAAATAATTGCATCCGTAGAAAAAGAGTTTTCAATCCAAACTCCCTAGTGCGCTTCCAGCCAATTTTGGCCTTGACCAAAATCTACTATGAGCGGCACATTCGTTTTCACCGCATTTTCCATTTCGGCTTTTATCATAGGTTTTATGCGTTCCACTTCATCTAGCGGGGCATCAAATACCAATTCATCATGCACCTGCAGTAGCATTTTGGTTTTATATTTTCCTTCTTGCAATTTCTTGTAAATCCTGATCATTGCAATTTTGATAATATCGGCCGCACTTCCCTGTATGGGGGCATTTATGGCATTTCGCTCAGCGGCACTTTTCACCACATTGTTTCGGGCATTTATGTCTTTTAGGTAGCGCTTACGCCCAAGCATCGTTTCGGCATAGCCGGTATCACGCGCCTTTTGCACACTTTGCTCCATATAATCTTTGATACCCGGAAACTGAGCAAAATAATTGGTGATAATCTCCTTGGCTTCACCTCTGGAAATCCCAAGGTTTTGCGCCAAGCCAAATACCCCCTGCCCGTAGGCAATTCCAAAATTCACCGCCTTGGCATTGCTTCTTTGCTCGCGAGTTACTTCTGCTTGAGGCACACCAAATACTTTGGCCGCTGTAGCAGCATGTATATCCTCGCCATTGGTAAAAGCCTGAATCATGTTTTTATCTCCACTAAGTTCGGCTATCAGCCTTAGCTCTATTTGCGAATAATCGGCTGCCACCAAAATGTGGTTTTCATCTCTGGGAATGAAGGCTTTGCGCACCTCCCTACCACGCTCCGTACGGATAGGAATATTTTGCAAATTGGGATTGATAGAGCTCAACCTACCTGTAGCCGCCACCGCCTGATTAAAGGATGTATGAATACGCCCCGTCTTTTTGTTTACCATAAGTGGTAAGGCATCTACATAGGTAGATTTTAACTTAACCAGCTGACGATACTCCATGATAGCCGCCACTATGCGATGCTCAGCAGCAAGCCCGGCCAAAATATCCTCAGAAGTGGCATACTGCCCACTCTTGGTTTTCTTAGGTTTTTCTACCAACTGCATTTTGCCAAACAAAATTTCTCCCAATTGCTTAGGCGAAGCAATATTAAAACTCTCTCCTGCCAACTCTATAATTTCTTTATCAAGGGCAGCAATATCCTTCTCCAGGTTTACCGATAATTTATGCAATGCCTCCACATCAAGCCTGATACCCTCAAGCTCCATAGCCGCCAGCACCGGCACCAGTGGCACTTCAATATCATTAAACACACTTTCGGTATGCCCCTCCTTTAGCATAGGCTCAAACACCCCTTTCAGCTGAAACGTAATATCAGCATCTTCGCCAGCATAGGCTGCTACTTTTTCGGGCTCCACATCGCGCATGCTGCCTTGGTTTTTGCCTTTTTTACCAATCAAGGTTTCGATGCTTTGCGGCTGATAATTCAAGTAGGTTTCGGCCAGCACATCCATATTATGGCGCATATCGGGCTGCAAAAGGTAATGTGCCAGCATGGTGTCAAACAAAGGTCCTTTTACCTCTACTCCATATTTTTTTAAAACCGAAATATCATATTTCAGGTTCTGGCCAATTTTTAAAATTTCTTCGTTTTCGAAAAACGGCTTTAACTCATCTACAATGGCTTGCTCTTGCCCTACTGGCACATCTACATAGTAGGCCAAGCCAGCGCTGTAGCTAAAAGCTATACCCACAAGCTCGGCCTCGGTAGTATCTAATGAGGTAGTTTCGGTATCAAAACAAACTTCCTTTTGCTTGAGCAAATTTTGTAGCAACATTTTGCGCTCCAGCGGATTTTGTACCAACTGATACAGCGCAGCACTATTTTGCATGGTGATGTAGCCTGAAGAAACGGTAGCCTCGGCCACATTATCAGCTGCCATGGCAAAAAGGTCTGTTTGACCTCCGGTAGCAGGTTTTAGCTCTACCTTCACCTCGCCTTCGCCATTATCTTCTGCCTTATTAAAAATTCGCTTACCCAAGGTTCTAAACTCCAATTCGGTAAAAAGCTCTTGCAGCGCTTCTACATTGGGTTCTTCTTTTACATACACCTCTGCGTCAAAAGAGACGGGCACATCTACAATAATGCGCGCCAGTTTTTTTGACAAAAGCCCGAGCTCCGCATTGTCACGAATTTTTTCTCCCAGCTTACCTTTTATTTCGTGGGCATGCTCCAGCATATTTTCCATGCTGCCATATTGCTTCAGTAGCTTGCTGGCAGTTTTGGGGCCTACGCTGGGAAAACCGGGAATATTATCGGCAGCATCGCCCATCATCCCCAGGTAATCTACCACCTGATCTATTTCCTGTATATCAAACTTTGCCAGGATTTCGGGAACACCCCACACCTCGGCCGGGCCACCGCCTCTGGCCGGGCGATACATCTTTATATTTTCTGATACCAACTGCCCAAAATCCTTATCGGGTGTCATCATGTATACTTCAAATCCTTCCTTCTCAGCCTGCTTGGCCAAGGTGCCTATTACATCATCGGCCTCAAAACCCGGAATACCTACAAAAGGAATATTAAATGCCTCCACTAATTTTTGGATATAAGGCACTGCCACCTTTATACCCTCAGGGGTTTCATCGCGATGGGCCTTGTATTCTACATACTCTTCATGTCTAAATGTCTTGCCCGGAGCATCGTATACCACCGCTATATGGCTGGGCTTTTGTTTTTCTAATACTTCTAATAATGTGGTAACAAAACCAAAGATGGCAGAGGTTTCTAATCCTTTGGAAGTAACACGAGGATTATTGATAAAAGCGAAGTAAGCTCTAAAAATAAGGGCATACGCGTCAAGCAAAAAAAGCTTCTTGGGACTGTCAGACATCTTGTTGAATTTGAATGAAGGAGCGTAAAAGTAAGGAGTATTTTGTGGCAGACGAGGTGCAGTTTTGGCATTCCTTCATTTTTGGAAAGGCATTTGCTAGTAGCCCCTTGATTTTCATAGTGCTAAAAAAATTTACACCCATGGTGGTTTCTATCATATTTCGCGTATTTCTCTTTCTGCTTTTCCTGGCCCTTATCGATTGGTATTCGTATCAGGCATTCAAAACCCTCTTTAACAACCAAGCGTGGATTAAAATTGGTTTTTGGATTTTTTCTGCCTCTGTATGGTTATTGGTAGCCTATGGTTTTCTCACTTTCAATCGCGACAATCCGAGCCAAAACTTTGGAAGATTTATGTCGCTACTAGTACTTTCTATTGCGCCCAAAGTTATCATCCTGGGCCTTATGTTTGGCGAAGATGTAGTGCGATTTGTAGCAGGTGCTTTTCAATCTATTACCGGAAACCGCGAAGGCGACTTTATGCCCGACCGTAGAAAATTTGTGAGCCAAACAGCCTTGGTGCTTTCGGCCATTCCGTTTATAGGCGTATTGCATGGGGTATTTATTGGCAAATACCGCTATCGCGTACTGCGACATACATTAGAGTTTGATGATCTGCCCGAAGAATTTGATGGCTTTACCATCACCCAAATTTCGGATGTACACTCAGGCAGTTTTGACAATAAGAAAAAGATAGAATACGGTATTGACCTTATCAATGAGCAGCAATCGGATGTTATCCTGTTTACAGGCGATTTGGTAAACAACCAATCGAAAGAAATGGAACCGTGGATAGACACCTTTAAAAAACTGAAAGCCCCTATGGGCAAATACTCCATACTGGGCAACCACGACTATGGCGACTATATGACCTGGCCTACTAAGGAAGCCAAAGATGCCAACATGGAGCACCTGTACCAAATACAAAAGGAAATAGGTTTTACGCTACTGCGCAACGAAAACGTGAAGCTGCAAAAGAATGGTGCTACGATAGACCTAATAGGTGTAGAAAACTGGGGAAAAGGATTTGCCCAGCATGGCGACCTAAACAAAGCCGCAGAAAACCTGGCAGATGACAGCTTTAAAATATTAATGAGCCACGACCCAAGCCACTTTGATGAAGTGGTAAAAAAATTCTCCAAATTCATACACCTTACCCTTAGCGGACATACCCACGGAATGCAGTTTGGTATTGAAATTCCGGGGTTTATAAAGTGGAGCCCCGTATCATGGCGCTACCCCAAGTGGGCGGGGCTGTATGAAGAGCTTGGCCGCTATTTGCATGTAAATCGTGGTTTTGGATTTTTGGCTTTCCCTGGGCGTGTGGGCATCTGGCCCGAAATTACGGTGCTGGAGCTGAAGAAGAAAACTGCCTAGAACCATAGGCCCCTGCACTTTTAATTCCCTTTATCCTAAAACACCCTTATTTAAAGGCAAGAATGATAGCCATAGGTTTACTATTTTTGGTAAATGCCAAACCTTCCTATCATATATGTAAAACATCTTCTACGAAATAATTCCAAGGTTTTTGGGTTGTATTTTGTGTATAACTTTGAGCTTAAAGAACTGGCCAAAAAAAGTGGTGCAACATGGAGTCAGTCAAATAACTGCTGGTGGCTTCCCAATTCTTCCGAAAACTTAAACACGCTTTTTACCAATTATAAAGGAAAAGCCTGGCTGGATATATCTCACCTAGGAAAGACCAAAAAAGGGCCCCGGAATGTAGGCGAAGCTCAAATTCCTGAGAAAACAAAAATGCTAGTACCTGATGCGTATAAAGAAAGACTTATACGAATGCGCTACAGTGAAAGCACTCAAAAAAACTATCAGCATCTCTTTAATGATTTTTTAAATTTCATTGCTCCGATTTCCATCCTCAACTTTAATGAAGAACATATTAGAGCGTATCAAAACTGGCTAGTGGAGGTAAAGAAGGTATCAAGTAGCACGCAGAATTCTGCCATAAATGCCATCAAGTTCTATTTAGAAAAAGTGATGGCTGGTGAGCGCAAAACCTACTTTATAGAGAGACCTAGAAAAGAAAAAAAACTACCTGTGATACTTAGCGAGCCTGAAGTGATAAAAATACTTAGTGCCACCCCTAATCCAAAACATCGCTTAACCTTTGCCATGCTGTACAGTACCGGCATGCGTGTAGGAGAAATAATAAATTTACGTGTACAAGATGTTGATTTAGACCGTAGTTTAGTGCACATAAAAGCAGCCAAAGGAAAGAAGGATCGTATAAGTATAATAAGCGAAGCATTGAAACCTGTAATAAAAACATACTACCAGGAATACAAACCAAGTTATTGGTTTGTAGAAGGTGCGCATAGGGCAAAATACTCTGCAAGTAGCATTCGAAAGAGTTTGGCCCGTAGTGTTAAGGCTGCCGAAATCACAAAACATGTTACACCCCATACTTTTCGGCACAGTTTTGCAACACACCTATTAGAGCGTGGAACAGATACACGGTACATACAAGAACTATTGGGCCATAGTAGCCCCGAAACAACGGCTATTTATGCACGGGTAAGTAACAGGTCTCTCCGAAATTTACTAAACCCTTTGGACGCGATATTAAGAGATAACTCACTGAATAACAAACTACAAAACAAACACTAACGAAAGTGGTATATATGGAATATCCACATATCCCCACGTTACAAGCAACCTAAAAAAACGACAAGAAACCATTTAACATGATAAGAATAATACATATATCAGACTTGCATCTAGAAAGAGAAACACCATCTTTTGAAAAGGCAGCAATAATAGATGGATTAGCCGAAGATTTAACAAAGCAAGTTAATGATGAATCAATATTGTTTTTGACAGGAGACTTAATTGACAAGGGAGCTTTAAACTTTACAGATAAACCGAATGCGTTTCAAAGCTTTGAAGAGGTTTTCATAAATCCTATTCTTAATAAAAACCCTAAATTGAAAGGTAAAATATTTGTGGTCCCAGGCAATCACGATATATACAGGGAGAAAATTGACAAATATTCGGAAAGCGGCATAAAATCAGAGCTCTCCAATGTGAAAGGCCTCGATGCTTTTATTCAATCAAATAGAATAAACTCAAAGCACCTTGATAGGTTAGAAGACTATAAAAAATGGGAAAGTGATTTTTATTCACGTTATAATTCAAAGCAGTCAACAAATTTTGAGTTCACCCACAAGCTAGACATCGGAAAATATAAAGTTGGAATAACTTGCTTAAATTCTTCTTGGTTATGTAGAGATGATAATGATAGGGAGAACCTATTACTTGGTAAAAATCAAATCGAAAACTCACTTTTGGAAATAAATGATTGCCAAGTAAAGCTTGCATTATCTCATCATCCTTTGGAGTTTTTTAAAGAATTTGATAGAGAAGCATTGAAAATCGCAATTTATCGTAATTATGACATGCTATTCACCGGTCATGTGCATGAATTAGCCTCTTCATATACCTCCGATTTACTTGGAAACATTTTTATATCAATAGCAAATTCAACAATTGGAGATTTTCCAAAAGAAAGAAAGTACGTTAATGGCTACACCATACTTGATCTTGAGCCAAATCAGAAAATAGTAGCACACTATAGAAAGTTTATTGAAACACATGGCAATTTTGTCCCGAACACCGATATTGGAACAGAAGATGGAAAAAAAACATTTCCAATATTAAAAGACGAAAAATTAGAAGCTTTTGAAGCCAATCAACAAATCATTTTGAGTATTGAAAGTAGATTCTGCGAAAAACTAAATGAAGATATTATCATGTCTTCAATTAACACTAGTGTTAATTGCTCTATTGATAATTTATTTGTGGAACCAACCATTCTGAATAGTCCTCAAGGCAACTTAAAAGATGAGGATACACATCGATACACAATTGATTCAATTTTAAATTCCAATGAAAATTACCTTATTTATGGAATGAAGGAATCAGGTAAGACTTTATTACTTGACAAGATGTTCATTGAATCAGTAAAAAGGTTTAATCAATTCAATAAAGTTCCCATTCTTCTAAAATATAGCGACTTTAAGAATAAAGATTTACTCAAAGTTTTACGAGAGTTTATTGGAATTTC
>JAUICR010000184.1 GCA_030427785.1 Bacteroidia bacterium
CTTAGTTTATTTTTTGTAAAAGATACACGGGTGTTTGTAGAAACTGAACAACTTGTTTCTAAGGAAAAAAGTCATTCAAATGTTTTTGTTGCCACAAGTTTCAAAAACAAAAGCTTAAGCGCTATTACCCAAGCAGGATTGGTAAACAACCTAAATGACGGTATGATTTGGGGTTTACTTCCTTTGTTTTTGGCAGGTTTAAGTTTTGATATAGAAACTATAGGGATAATAGCAGCCGTATACCCCACCACCTGGGGAGTTTGTCAATTGTTTACGGGTAAAATGGGAGATCATTTTTCGAAGAAAAAACTACTCTTTCTTGGGATGTTATTACAAGGTATTGTAATCATCACACTGCCGTGGTTAAGCAGTGTTAACGGGCTTATAGCACTAGCAGCAGTTTTAGGCTTTGGAACTGCGTTGGTATATCCCAACTTCCTTTCGGCTATAGCCGATGTAACTAACCCCATACAAAGGGCCGAAAGTATAGGAGTTTTTCGCCTATGGCGAGATTTGGGCTATGCCTTTGGTGCTATTATTTCGGGCTTAGTAGCCGATTGGTTTGGCATTGCGTACGCCATAGTATTTATCGGATGTATCACTTTGCTTTCAGCACTGGTTATCCAAATAAGAATGCCAAAACCTAGCTAATAAATGGAATTGTACAAAGAACAATCTATCATACTAGGTGTGCTGTACTTGCTGGTGTTTTTAGCTGGCATTTTTAGTGTTTCTAAAGTAATAGACAGCCGTGCGTATCTAGCCAAGTGTAATGAAAGACCTGGTGAAATATACAGGGCTGCAGGCTTCCAGATTTTGTTGAGCTTTTTCTACCTCATCATTTTCGTAATTCTGTTTCCTATACTGTATGCGCAACATGCTTCATTGTCTTTCGGTTTTTTTGGTTTTAGGGCTTTGGCATTCACTTTTGTACTACTAGGCGCTTATCTTATGTTCACTATTTTAAAAGTTAGTAGAGCCTATAGCATAGCTCCTGAAGATGACAGACCAAATCTTGTAGCAAAAGGGCATAAGATTAAGCACTTGAGGGATATAATAAATCATGCGGCTATGATTATCACATTGTGTATTGGTAGCCTCTTTATGTACATGATTTTTATTCAATCACTCTTAATCCCTGTCTGGATATCGGTGTGGGGTATTTTGGCTTCTCTCATTGCAGTAGTAGCCAGCATTTTGGTTTTGACCAAGCGCTTAGACGTTTTACAAAAATCCTATCTACTTCTTAATGCGCCTCTCATATTGCAGGAATTGTTCTTTGCGGGCTGGTTAATACAAACAGGATTGAAATAACTTAGTAGATGAATTTAAACTGATTTGAGAAGGGGTAAATCTCCAAAATCTCATCCTATTAATTTTTTATAAAATAACATGTGCTACGATATTGCAGTAATGACAAAGCGGAGGTTAGACTACGCCAAACGCAGAGTAGAAGATCCTGATTCGATAAAAGAGCTGGAGGAGGAGTTTGAAAAACAATTTCCAAATTTTCCTAAACTCTATCATGCTTCGGGTTTTACACACCCCACCCTGCCTTGCTTTACCGCTGCCGAACCTCTTAGGCCTCAAGCACTGCGCTGGGGTTTAATTCCTAATTGGGTAAAAAATGCTAAGGACGCAGCTTTAATAGCTAACAAAACCCTGAATGCGCGTTCAGAAACTATGTTTGATAAACCTTCCTTTCGAGAATCTGCCAACAAAAAAAGATGTCTCGTTTATGCTGATCACTTTTATGAGCATCACCACAAAGCGGGTAAATCATTTCCATACTTGATAAAACTAAAAAGCAATGAACCCATGATAATGGCTGGTTTATGGAGCGAGTGGACTGACAAAGAAACCGGTGAAGTTTTCAAATCAGTTTCTATTGTTACTACCAAAGCCAATAAGCTGATGGCTGAAATTCATAACAACCCCAAAATACAAGGACCTAGAATGCCCTTGCTACTGCCTAAAGAACTACAGGATAATTGGCTCAAACCAATAGAAGATACCTTGGACGTAGAGTTTATTCAAGAACTGGCTCAGCCTTATGACTCGACAGAAATGGAAGCTTATACCGTAGGTAAACTAAGAGGAAAACAGGCCGTGGGCAATACACCCGAAATAATAAAATCGGTGAACTATCCAGAATTAAGTCAAGAAAGCCTGTTTTAAGAATACGAGGTTTAGCTATATTTCAAAAAAAATGTGGTAACATTAAAATATCTATTCATTGATTAGGCCTAAACTTGTTGTATTTGCTGCGCTACTGCTACTATTGGCCCCGGCCTTTGTTTTGAAAACAGACCTTGTAAATACCTCCCTTTTAAAAGGATTTATAGAACTAAAAATACCATCCAACTTCCGGCAAAAAAGCGAGAACTACCTCGCATCCACATATCAAGTAGAAAATAGGCCCAGCTTACTTTATACCAAGCCAATGGGCGGAGTACAATTGAGCATTAAGCAAACAACAGATAGCGCCAGCCAATTATTGATAGGAGCTTACAAGGATAACTTTGTGCAAAGCTACCGTAGCGACTTTCCTGATGCTGAATGGAAAGTACGTGATGTAAAAGAAATAAACGGTAGAAAAGTAGGAGTGCTTGAAGTAATAACAAGTACGAAATACAAGAGGACTTATCACCTTATTTTCTTTACTGATGTAAAAGGTAGACTTGTGGTATGCACATTTAAATGCGGCAAGAAACACCTCAAAAAATGGAGGCCCATCGCCCACGAAATAATGAATTCATTTAGGGTAAACTAAAATGGTTCTTGCCATGAATTCTTCTTTTTAAAAAATATAAGACCTGAGTAGCGAATCGTTATTTTACTCCACCTGTACATCTACCTTTAATTTGAGGTTAATTGTACTAGCTTTATAAATCATTCACTGGTACATTTTAGCGCCCAATGCCTATGCTTCAAAAATTCAGTTATTTCTTCCTCTTTCTTTCCTTACTGGCAATAGCCTCATGTAGCAAGACGGTTCCTGCACGGGTTTCGGCTGGTACCTTTAGCAGCGATGAGCTCAAACTAATCACTAATGCGGCAGCCAGCAAACCCATGCGGGTATTGAGTATCACTAATAGAGAGGACTCTACCATACTTCGAAAAAAATCTCGAGATGTTGCTTCTTTTCAGGATACTACTCTTGAGTATTTTGCCAAGCGGCTGTATAGCACAGTTACCGATAGCGCCTCTATGGGCGTTGGTATTGCAGCCCCACAAGTTGGGGTGCTGGTCAACCTTATTTGGGTTCAGCGATTTGATAAAGAGGGTTTCCCTTTTGAGGCCTATTGGAATCCTGAAATTGTGCAACAAACCGCTCGCAAGCAAGATTGCTTAGAGGGCTGTCTTTCTATACCAAATAGAAGCGACACTACCCGCACTCGCTCCTATGCCATCATGCTCCAATATCTTAATAAGGACTTTGAAAAGAAAATAGAATTGGTAGAAGGTTTTACAGCCGTTATCTTTCAGCATGAAATTGACCATCTAAATGGCATTCTTTATTTAGACCATTTGAACAATGAAGACTAACGCGCCCCATATTTAATTAATAAGGCTTATGAGCGATTTATTCCTTCTGTATGTCCTACCGGGCATCTATTTTGTAATTACCATACTGGTACTACTGCGCATTATTTATGATACCAAAACAACCTCAAAAACCTGGGGTTATATCATGCTGGTGGTATTTGTCCCCTTATTGGGCTTCATCTTCTATTTTACTTTTGGGGTAAACTATCGCAAGCGAAAACTTTACAACAAAAAGCTTTTTGATGACATCGCGGTTCAGAAACAGGTCCATGATATGGTTTTGGAACAATCAGAAAAGCTGTTGGAAAACAACAGTGAAATGAAAACGCCTCAACAAAAGCTAGCTAGATTAGTTTTACACGAAAGTATCAGTCCACTTTCGGATCATAACGAAGTAGAGCTCCTCATTAATGGAGAACAAAAGTTTCCTGAAGTTTTAAAGTGTATCAAGGCTGCCAAAGAGCATATACATGTGGAGTACTACATTTTTAGAGACGACACGATAGGTAATGAAATAGCGGAAGCGCTAATAGAAAAAGCAAAGGAAGGGGTAAGCGTTAAGCTAATTTATGACGACTACGGAAGCCGTAGTATCCGAAAAAAGTTAGTGGATAAACTTAGAAAGGCAGGTGTAGAAGCGAGCCCGTTTTACGAAATAAAATTTATGCTCTTTGCCAACAGAATAAACTACCGAAATCACAGAAAAATCATTGTAATAGATGGGCACACAGCTTTTGTAGGGGGGATAAATATTAGCGACAGATATACGAATAGAAGGGCCCCTAAGTCCTTGTACTGGCGAGATACTCATGTAAAAATTAAAGGCGAGGCAGTGTATTATCTTCAATACTTGTTTTTAGGAGATTGGAATTTTTGTGCCAATCAACGAATAGCGCCAAGCCGTGCCTTTTTTCCTGAAATAAAAACCACAGAAATAAAGGGAGATAAACTAGTGCAAATTGCTGCCAGTGGGCCTGACTCTGATGCCCCTACCATATTATACTCATTAGTGCAAGCCATAAGTGGTGCCCAAAAAACACTATTCATCACCAATCCTTATTTCATTCCCGATGAAAGCATCCTTGTAGCTATGGTGATAGCTGCAAGAAGAGGAGTAGATATTAAGCTTTTGCTTCCGGGCACCTCTGACTCTAAGATTGTAAGTGCCGCGGCTCGTTCGTATTACTCTCAATTGCTAATAGCCGGAGTAGAAATTTACCATTACCACAAAGGCTTTGTACATGCTAAAACACTTGTGGCGGATGGAGAAATAGCCATGGTAGGAACGGCCAATTTAGATATTAGGAGCTTTAATCTAAACTTTGAAGTGAATGCCATTATTTATGATAATGACTTTGCCCAAAAGCTACAGAAAGTGTTTTTTGAAGACTTAAAAGATGCAGATAAAATATTAAGTGAAGATTGGCAAAAAAGAACAGTACTGCAGCGCCTGCCCGAAAAAATCGCTCGACTACTATCATCAATTTTATAATTCTATTTAGAGTTATTCTCTATATCGTTTCTAGCTCCTTATTAAAGTCAATCGTTATTTTTAATGATTGTTTATCGTCACGATGCTTCCTGCTTTTTCCAACCATCGGTCGATATGAATATCTGAACCATGAACATCCCAAAATCGGATCTTCCTCGTATAGTCATTATTGGTGCTGGCTTTGCAGGCCTACAGGTGGCAAGAGGTGTAGATACCAACCATTATCAGGTGGTACTTATTGATAAAAACAATTACCACACTTTTCAGCCCTTACTATATCAAGTTGCCTCGGCAGGCCTTGAGCCCGACTCAATTGCCTACCCTATCCGAAAAACTTTAAGAAGAAAGAAAAACACTTTTTTTCGTTGGGCCAATGTGGAAAGTATAGACACCGAAAGCAAAAAACTATATACCAACATAGGTGAGGTATCGTATACCTACCTGGTAATAGCCACAGGAGCTACCAACAATTTTTTTGGCAACAAGATTATTGAGAATAATGCTTTGCCAATGAAATCCTTAACCGATGCATTGGATTTGAGGAGTAAAATTCTGGGGAATTTTGAACAGGCACTCAATGCCTCCACTGAGGAAGAGCAGGAGGCCTTAATGAATTTTGTAATTGTAGGCGCAGGACCCACTGGTGTGGAGCTGGCCGGTTCATTAGCTGAACTAAAAAACAAAATTCTCCCTAAGGATTTTCCAGATTTAGACCTCAGCAAAATGCAAATAAACCTGATAGAGGCTGCCCCTCGCGTTTTGGTAAATATGGATGAAAAATCTTCTGAAAAAGCCCTGAAATACCTCAAAGACCTTGGCGTAAAAGTGTGGCTGGAAACTATGGTGGAGAATTATGAGGACAATGTAGTAAGCACCAAAGGCAATAGTAGTTTTAGCGCTGATACTTTTATTTGGGCTGCTGGTGTGGCAGGTACTTTCCCCAACGGAATTTCGACTGAAAGTGTAGGGCGAGGTAAGCGCATTATCACTGATGATTATGGAAGAATGAAAGCCGACAACAGTATCTATGCGCTGGGAGATGTTGGCTTAATCCAATCAACTCGATATCCAAATGGGCTACCCATGCTGGGTGGTGTAGCTATGCAGCAGGGTAAATACCTTGCTGAAAGCTTCAACCGATTAGCCAAGGGCAAGGCACCCAAACCATTTGTGTATAACGATAAAGGAACAATGGCTACCATTGGTCGCAACCAGTCGGTGGTAGAATTAGGTAAGCTTAAATTCCAAGGCTTTTTTGCCTGGCTTGTATGGATGTTTGTCCACCTCATGCTACTGGTTGGCTTCAGAAACCGAGTGGTGGTTTTTATTAATTGGGCATGGAATTACGTGAATTTTAATAATGGTTTGCGACTCATAGTACGCCCTTACAAAAAAACGAAGCTCTAGATATTAGAGATCACCCTACTATAGATTCACCTTTGGCCTCTCCCGCATACACTGCGTGCATTTTCTTCATTTTTTAGTTTCAATCACTTTTATTTCAATAGATAAGGTTGAAATAAATTTTTGTTTAGTTTAGAGATTCTAACTAATCACATACAACATGAACGAATTCAAAAAATTTATCAGCAAAGGAAACGTAATGGAAATGGCTGTTGGTCTTATCATGGCCACCTACTTTGGAGCCATTGTAAAATCATTGGTAAACGACATCTTAATGCCTCCTATAGGTATGATTTTGGGCGGGGTAGACTTTGCTCAATTAAAATTTGTGATACAAGATGGAGTAGCCGAATCTGCCGAAGGCGCAGGAGATGCAGTAGCAGAAGTAGCTATCAATTACGGTATGTTTATCAATGCCATTATCACTTTTCTAATAGTAGCCTTTGCCATCTTTATGGTAGTAAAAGCCTATAATAATATGAAGGAAAAAATGGCTAAGAAAGAAGAAGCAGCACCAGCAGCACCACCAGCCCCTACCAAGGAGGAGGTATTATTAACTGAAATAAGAGATTTGCTTAAAAAGTAAACTTCTGCATAACTCTATAACAAAAGAAGGCGTTCAATTGAACGCCTTCTTTTGTTATTACTACCCTTTTAGGTT
>JAUICR010000185.1 GCA_030427785.1 Bacteroidia bacterium
AATCACTCCTTTTGGCGATGTTCAGTCAGAACTTATTGCTCGTACCAGACCAAATCTTTTGGATGTAATGGTGGCCTTTTTTGGGGGTATTGCCCTCATAGTGGCCAAAACACAACGGGGCACAGTGGCTAGTGTAATATTTGGTGTTGCTATTGCTACCGCCTTAATGCCTCCTCTTTGTACAGCTGGTTATGGCCTTGCCAATGGTAATTGGTCCTTCTTTTTTGGAGCATTTTATTTATTTACGATTAACTCAGTTTTTATTGCTCTTTCCACTTTTTTAATAACCAAGTACCTCAAGTTTCCTTTGGCCACTTATATCGACCCTGAGCGCCAAAAAAAGGTTCGCTGGTATATCCTTGGAATCTCCTTATTAGTAATACTTCCTAGTAGTTTTACCTTTTGGTCTACCATTCAGGAGAGCCTGTTCAATAGAAATGCCAACCAGTTTATTACAGAAAACTTTAAACTTGAGGGAACAGAAGTTATCAATGTAAAATTGGATTACAATTCATCAGAGCAGTCCAAAATTGAAGTATTTGTTATTGGCGAGCTGATTTCAAAAAAGACTGAGCAAGAATTGGCCAATAGATTATCTAATTATGAACTAAATAATGTAGACTTTAAAATTCATCAAACCAGAGATAATACGAATGAAATAGCAGGGCAATTAAGTGCTCAGGTAAAATCAGGTATTATTGAAGAGTTGTATAGTTTAAACGCATCTCAGCTTAAGGATAAAGATGAGAAAATAGCTTTCTTACAAAATCAACTAGTAACATTACGTGGCAAATCAATTCCTTTTAATTCAATTCAAAAAGAACTTAAAGCACAGTACAGTGAGTTGGAAAAAATGAGCTATGGACTTACCTATAATTCAGATTTTTCGGAAAAAATAGATACTATACCTATGTTTTATGTAACATGGAGCGACAAATCGAATAAAAAGGAGGCGGAGGCCAATCGCGAAAAAATAGAAGCTTGGCTAAAAGTACGTTTGGAAAATAAAAAGGTAGAAGTAAAAAACCTTCAAAACGAGAACTAGGCTGCCACAACTAGGAAGACTTGGCGTACATCTGGATAGTTTCTACCATATTCGACTGCGTCATGGGCTTTTCTATCAATCGCAATACGATACCTTCTTCTATAGCTTTAGATATTATTTCATTTTCAGAGTAAGCCGATAGGATGATACTAGGAATGTTCCCGAATTTCTCTTTCACCTTTTGGATAAACTCTACTCCATTTAAGCCCGGCATCTTAAAATCAGAAACGATAAAGTCAATGCTTTTCTCTCTCTCGAGCGTACTCAATCCTTCCTCTCCCGAATCAGAAAGTGTAATGTCGAAAAACTTCTGAAGATTCAAGCGAAACAACATTCTATTGATAGGCTCATCATCTACGTACAATACCCTGAGTTTTCCCTTTTCCATTATTCTACCCCTTTTATTGGCAATTTCACTTGTACAGTAGTACCCACTCCTACTGTTGAATCTATCTCAATATTGCCCTTATGTGCAATAGTTAATTTATAGCTAATATACATTCCTAAACCGGTACCCTGGCCCGCTACACGAGTGGTAAAAAATGGATCAAAAACCTGCTTCAGCACATCTTCGGCCATACCCACCCCATTATCTTGTACCACCACCTGCAACATATCCTTATCTATAGTTGCCAAAATGTTGATCTCCCCTTGTCCTTCTATTGCTTGAATTGCATTTAGAATCACATTACTTAGGATTTGATGAAGGCTGCCACTATGAAGCAAAACAGGCTCCAGGTTTTCAGAATATTTGGTATTTATAGTAATAGTTTTCTCATCGATTTTTGGCTGTAATACCAGCAGGATATTATCTATCACGTATTCAACATTGCAAGCCACATAGTCCTTATTAATACTATTGTTGCTAAAATCTTTTAGGTCAGTTATTATTTCATGAATTCTACCCGAACCAATGGCTATATAAGAAAGAACCGTTTCTGCCACTTCCTTATCTTCATTTTCTAAACCTTTTTCAATAATATCCTTTAATCCATCTATACCACCTAAAATAAAGTTTAGAGGGTTATTTATTTCATGATCCACTCCATTTACCAAAACTCCTAGTGAAGCCAGTTTTTCGTATTGAATCAGCTTGGCTTGTGTTTCTTTTAATTCAAAAAGCAAACGTTCCAGTTCTTCGTTTTTCTCTTTCAGCACCGCCTCCTTACTGCTTTTTAGGCGGTAATTCCTGTACAAAACATAAGCAATAAGGCTAAGCAAAATAACTAGTGTCAATAGTAGATTTCTCCAATGCGAAGCTTTCTCTAATGCCAATTTATCTTCAGCTTCTACTTTGGCATAGGCCAATTTTAATTCATGCTCTTTTTGAAGGTATTCCTTGGCTTGCTCCGCTCTAGTCAGGTTTCGCACATACTTACTATCCGTTAGCGAATCTGTTACCACCATATATTCTTCTAGCCTCATAAAAGCCTTTTCATAATCCCCTAGCAGAGAATTAATCTGATACAAGGTTTTTAAAGCTTCAGCTATTCGCACTTGTATATCTTGCTCTTGAGCCAAGCTCAAGCTATTATTAGAATAGCTTAAGGCATTTTTATAGTCTCCAAGCCCTTTTAGGCTAATGGCAATATTGTTTAAAATTGGAATTTTTATGAAGGTATTATCCAGTTCATTTGAAAGCTTTAGGGCAAGCTGATTGTACTCCAGCGCTTCTTGATAACGAGCCAGTGAATTAAGGGTAAACCCAATATCACTTGCGCTTACAGCCTTTCCTTTTATACTATTAATCGAATCAAAAACGTAATACGAATTTTTATGGATTTCTAATGCAGCCTCTTCATTTCCTTCGGCCCACTCTATGTAGCCCACAAAATTGAAGCTATAGTTTGCCATTTCCAGCAACCCCTTATTTTCAAAAATACTTCTTGCCTTTTCAAAGTATTCTCTGGCCACATTCAGCTCTATCAAATTGCTGAAATAGCAGGCCGAGCCAAGCTTTATTAGCTGATGGGCCATTCGTACTTGGGCACCTAAGCTGTCATATATATATAGTGCCTTCTTCATGCTTACAATGGCACCCGGAAAATCACCTAACAGCATTTTTACTGTACCCAAATTACTCAAAACCTGAGCCTTTTCTAGGCTGTTGTCTTCGTTTTCAATAAGCTCAAGTTGCTTTGCGTAATGTTCCAAAGCCTCATTGGCGTTTTGCTGTGTTAGTGAGTCGTGCTCAGATTGTAGCCGCAGAGAAAGTAATATTCTGGAACTATCGGATACATAGTTTTGCGTATACGCGATGGACGATACACAAACAAAAGCAATACAAATAAGAAATCTATTCACCGAAATTTTTATTAGGAATAATGAATTGTGAATTTATACTTTTTGTAGGCTAGTGTTACAAAAAAATGAATGATTTACTTATCTAAGCTAGTAATAGGAACCCTTTCTTGCAGCGAACCATTGATAAATGCGCGCAGTAATATGTTCTCTATCAATTTGTCCTCCTCTATTCCTATAGGATCATACATTATTTTCAGATCAATATCATAAAAGGAAGCAGCAGTGTTCCACCAAAAGGCGGTCCAGCCACTGCGGTAGGTAGTTATTAGCTCATACGTGGTAATACCCGTTTCTCTTGAAATTAATTTAGAAAGTATTTGGCCTTCTGTACGAGTTAAATTTTTTAGGTCGTCTTCAAAACGACCTTCGAGATATTTCTGAAACTTCTTTATGTACTTCTTCTTCTTCCTTTCGCTCGAAAACCCCGCTAAAAGGAGATTAAGACTATCTAACTTGTTTCCAGCAATTACTGCATAGGGATATACCTTATACACTTTTCGCCTAAGGATAAAAAACCTGCGCTGTGCCTCTTCCGAATCAAAGGTGGGTGTATCTATAAATAGTACTTCATCCAAAACCAAAATAGGAATGGTGTCTCCATCCACTATTATGGCGTCTAAAATCTTATTGTCTGATTTAGAAATATACTGCACCATGCCTGTCTTGCTGGTATCAGTGGGCTGAGCAAAAGTGGCAATAGTATAGAGTAAGAGGCCTAATGTACTAAGTAGCTGTTTCATGGCACCAGGTGCGGGTCTCTTAGCTTGTTCTATTCGTTTTCCATTTTGACCGTGCTCCTTCATTCTGAATTACTTTGTTCTTAGAACGTTTATTTTCTAAAAAGTATGCTAAAGCCATAGCCGCTATTTTCGCTTCTTCTTCATTGGTGCGATCTAACATACTAGGTGCAAAATGTTTGGCAACAAAATGCGTGTCAAAATCGCCCGAAACAAAATGCGGGTTATTCATCACAAATACTGCAAAGTCCAGAGTAGTTTGAATACCAACTATTCTATAGTCTTCACAAGCTCTAATCATTCGCTGTATAGCCTCTTCCCTATTTTTACCATGGGTAATAAGCTTAGAAATCATTGGGTCATAGTAAATAGGAATCTCCATTCCTTCTTCAAAACCATCATCTACCCTCACACCAGGACCATGAGGGCGATCATACACCTGAAGTGTTCCAATATCTGGTAAGAAATTTTCACGGGGATTTTCGGCATATACACGCACTTCTACCGCATGTCCGTTTATGCTAAGGTCTTCTTGATTAAAAGATAACTTTTCTCCTCGAGCCACTTTTATTTGCTCTTTTACCAAATCTACACCGGTTATCATTTCGGTAACCGGATGCTCTACTTGCAAGCGAGTATTCATTTCCAAAAAGAAGAAATTATGATCTTGATCAAAAATAAACTCAACCGTACCTGCCCCTACATAATTACATGAGCGGGCTACATCTAAGGCCGTTTTTCCCATAGCAGCCCTTACTTCTTCGGTAACTACAGCCGATGGTGCTTCTTCTATTACTTTTTGGTGCCTACGCTGAATGCTACATTCTCTTTCAAAAAGATGAACACCATTTCCGTGCTTGTCGCACAATACCTGTATTTCGATATGGCGCGGTGAGCCCACATATTTTTCAATAAAAACAGCCCCATTTCCAAATGAAGAAACAGCCTCATTAATAGCCAACTGCATTTGTTCTTCAAACTCCTCAGCATTTTCTACTATACGCATTCCTTTACCACCACCACCGGCAGAAGCTTTTATCATAATCGGAAATCCAATCTCAGCACTTATGCGCTTGGCTTCTTCTATATCATCTATGGCTCCTTCGGTACCCGGCACTAGCGGAATATTAAATTTCTTAGCAGCTTCTTTGGCCGAGAGCTTATCGCCCATTACACGCATCGAATCGGATGAAGGACCTATAAAAGTGATGCCCGCTTGCTCTACCTTATCGGCAAATTCGGCATTCTCAGACAAGAAACCATAACCAGGATGAATGCCATCTACACCTAGCTCTAGGCACTTTTTTATAATCTTATCGCCTAGCAAATAACTTTGAGCAGAAGCTGGCGGACCCAATAATACTGCTTCATCAGCATATTTTACATGAGGAGCATTTCTATCCGCTTCGCTATATACAGCCACGGTTTTTATTCCCATCTCTCTAGCCGATTTCATCACTCTTAAAGCTATCTCGCCTCTATTGGCTACAAGTATTTTTTGCATGCTATTGTTTTAGAAAAGCGAAAATAAGTATTGAGCAGTAAGTGTAAAGAATTAATAGTCGTCAATCAAAAAATACTTGGGCAACTTTCGAATCATAACAACAACAAAACGAAACAAGAGTGATAGTGAAGCTGGAGTGAAATTGCCATCTTGAATACATTATACCAACAACCAATTGTATGAAGAATTTGCTATTCATTTTAATTATTCAAACGGGGATTGTAACAGCTAATACTAATATCGATTCTCTTAACCTCGCTATTCAATCTACAAAAGATACTTCCCAATTAAAAACGTATTTGAACCTATCAAAGGCGCTCTATTCAGCTTCTATGATAGACTCTTCCATTGTAGTAGCACAAAGCGGTTTGGAAGCGGGTTTGACTATGCTCAAAAATGACAAAGGCCCTACCCCTAACTCCAAGCTAGTAGAGCTTACAGTCACCTTGTGTTATACCGCTGGATCATTGCTATACCGCTACAGTAGGATAAAGGAGTCTTCAGCCTACATGAAACAATGCATTGAAATTTCAAAACCAAATAACTACCAAAAAGGACTGGCAAAAGCTAATAATGTGTTGGGTGCTATCCAGGAATATTTAGGAAACCAGGACAGCGCGGTTTATTACTATCAGAAAAGTGAGGCCATAGCTACTGAAATGAAAGACACTTCATTGATTTTGATGTACATAAATAATCAGGCAAGTGTGTACAAAAGATTGCAAAAGTTTGATCAATCCAAAGAAATGTATTTGCAAAGCATAGAAATAAGTAAAAAAGGGAACCTACCATTAACTGAGGCTGATGGTTATAAAGGACTTGGGAATATCAGTTATTATCAAGGCGATTATCCAACAGCTTTGGAGTATTATGCTAAGGCGATAAAGATGTTTGAAGAATTGGATGACCAAAGAGCATTGGCCAATATCTTATCCAATTCGGCATTGGTGTACAAAGAAATGGGCGAATATGAGGCTGCTTTAAAATATAACCGAAAGGTTATGAGAATGAGTATTAATCAGCAGAGGCCAAAAAGTATAGCTGACGACCACATATCTATTGGAGTGATTCATAACGAGTTAGGGAACCTTGACTCAGCCGCGTGGTATTATAATAAGGCACTAAAATTACATAGCGAAATCAACAACAAACCAGGTGTTGCGATGGTTTTGAGCAATTTAAGTTCGTTATATGACACAGAAGATTCATTAGCTACAGCTCTTGATTATGGCTTACGTTCCCTAGAAATGTATCAAGAAATTGGTGATCAATGGAGCGAAGCTTTTACACAGACTAAAGTGGGGCATATTTATTTCAGACTTGGAAATATAAGCATGGCCTCCAGTCATCTTGAGAAAAGCTACAGTCTAAGCAAGCAGCTAGGAATAAAAAAATCTACTGAGAATTCAGCGCGTGTTTACTCTGAGGTACTCAAAGAAAGTGGAAACTACAAACGCGCTTTACTACTGCTGGAAGAGGCGGACCACATAAAAGACAGC
>JAUICR010000357.1 GCA_030427785.1 Bacteroidia bacterium
GTGATGGACCATATCACAAGTTTATACCCTGATGCTGTGCCTTATGAATTGACCTTGGCCGATAAAATGGCAATTCAGAAACTAGCAGATGAAAAGTACAGCCAGTGGCAATGGAATTATGGCTATTCGCCAAAATATGGTTTGAAGAATGGCGTGAAAACCAATGGCGGCCATGTGGAGGTTCACCTCAATGTAGACAAAGGTTTGATAAGCGAGTTGGCCATTTTTGGAGATTTCTTTGTAAATAAAGATATAGAACCGCTTACGGCAGCGCTAATAGGGAAGGAGCACCGCGAGGAGGCGCTTTTAGTTGCGCTCAAAGAATTGAAGAGTTCGGAATATTTCAACAATATTACTGAGGAAGAATTGCTACAAGCCTTTTTTTAGGAGTCCAGCAAACCATCGGTCATTCTCAATTGTCTGTCGGCCAATTTTGCCAAATCAGGATTGTGCGTAATCACCACTATGGTGCAGCCTAATTTATCGCGTAGCGTAAAAAATAGCTGGTGAAGCTCTTCAGCATTTTTGGTATCAAGATTACCGGTAGGCTCATCGGCCAATACCACAGCGGGTTTATTGATAAGGGCGCGTGCTACTGCTACACGTTGTTGTTCGCCACCACTCATAGCCGATGGCTTGTGCTCCATTCTGTCTTTTAATCCCAGTAGAGTAAGGAGTTCTTTGGCATAAGCTTCTACTTCCTCTTTTTTTCTTTTGCCAATAAAACCTGGAATGCACACATTTTCTAAGGCGGTAAACTCAGGTAATAAATGATGAAACTGGAATACAAAGCCGATGTTTTCATTTCGAAATTTGGCGAGCTTTTTTTGCGAAAGCAGGAAAATATCCTGGCCTTTTATTTCTACTATTCCACCATCGGGGTTTTCTAAAGTGCCTAATATCTGCAACAGGGTAGTCTTTCCGGCCCCTGAGTCGCCCATGATAGAAACGATTTCGCCCGAGGCTATTTCTAAGTCTATTCCTTTTAAAACCTTCAGCGAACCGTAGGACTTTGTGATTTTGCTGGCCTTTATCATCCATTAAAATTTGAAAGCCAAACCTATCAAAATTATAACTGAAATGGGCATTTTAAATTTGATTCATAAAAGCCCGGAAAAATGTGCCTTTAAAAAAATGTTCGGCTATTTTTGCGCCACTTGATTAAATAGCAAAATAAATACTGAGCGTAATGAATTTACACGAATATCAGGGAAAAGAAATATTAGCTTCTTATGGGGTAAACATCCAAAGAGGTATTGTGGCATCTACACCCGAAGAGGCTGTAGCAGCCGCTGAAAAACTAAATGCCGAAACAGGTACTAGCTGGTGGGTAGTAAAAGCACAAGTGCATGCTGGTGGTCGTGGTAAAGGTGGCGGTGTAAAGCTTGCCAAATCTTTGGACGATGTAAAGAGCATATCAAATGACATTATAGGAATGCAGTTGGTAACACCTCAAACTTCGGCAGAAGGGAAGAAGGTACACCAGGTGCTTATTGCTGAGGATGT
>JAUICR010000186.1 GCA_030427785.1 Bacteroidia bacterium
GTTTCAAAAACAATCAGGCCTATGATAGGATGTGGGAGGCTCGCAAAATATGGGGTGGTATAGTTAACGAAAGTCGCACGTGGGGTATGATGGTAGACGGTTATATTTCAAATCGAATAGCAACCAAAACCATTTCGGAGCCTGAACTGAATGCTGTAAAAAAGCGCTTAATCTATCGCCACATTGGTTGGTTGTATTCACATAGAAGTCAGCTTTTAGTACCCACCTCATGGGAGCATGTAAGTCAGGGTGGTGTAATGGCCAAAACCGCCAGATACTTGCAAAAAAAATTTGGTATTGGTCTGATAGATGATGATGTAACGAGAAGAGAACTGTCTCATTTTTTACCAGCTGACGAACATGACAGATTAGTAAATGCCGTAAACACCGCTACGCAAATTGTAAATGAACAATCCAGAGATCTGGCAAGTTTACGAGAATTGGGTTTGGTTGATGATTTTCGCCATGTAGAAATGGTAGAAGTGTTACGCACTTTATATACACTTCAAGGAAAAAATGAACGTATCAAAAAATTCCCACTGCCCAGGCAATACGCTAATATGAGCCGTTTTTTTGTGGGGGTGTTTATCATGCTCCTTCCCTTTAGTATGATGCCTGAATTAATGAAACATAGCAATTGGGGTATTTGGCTAGCCATACCTATCTCCGCACTCGTAGGCTATGTATACCTTATGATGGAAATAGTAGGTGATTACTCAGAGAATCCTTTTCAGGGAATGGCTAATGATATTCCAATGCTTTCATTATGTCGCACAATCGAGATTGACTTACGTCAAATGCTAGGGGAAACCGATTTGCCGCCTTCTATTAAGTCTAAAGATGATATTTTGATGTAGTTAAAGCTTTGGGTTGACAAGTCGTGCTCTATTTCTGATTTTAATTTGCATTAAAAATATTGGGAAGGATTATTTGTATTATTACGCTATAGTAATTTGTGTTCGAGATTTGTAGCCGTAATATTGAAAACCTACACTCCAAACATTAAGGAAACATATGGAATACTCAAAACAAAGATCAAGAGACTCACGCTCAGCTATAGAGCGATTATATATCACCATGCGCCACTTATTCTCCCGCGGGAGCTATAAGCCCAATGGCGTGAGTGGTGAGCAATTGCGAGAAGCTTTGCTTACGCTTAGCCCTGAGATATACGGAGATATTGCCAATCCTGAGAAAGTAGATTTGGATGGATTGCTATACGTGGCCGAGCGTTTACCACAAGGAATAGAAGAATGCCGGTTTGTACACTTAGTAGCTCGCGAAGGATTTGAACAAGCCGGACATAAACCTATTATCCCACTAAAGCGAAGAAGAAATTGCTACAGAGTGGATAAGGACCGCATGTACGTAGAAATGAGCCGGGGCCGAAGCGATATCTATGATATTCTTACCCACCTAACTTATTTGTACCTGGAAGCCGATAAAATAAAGCAACATGGCCTTGACCATCGCAAGCGCGAATCAGATACCTGGTTACGATTAAAAGAAGTAGTGAGGCTGCAGGAAACGGAAGGAGCAGAGCAGATTCCGGAGAAGGAAGCGATAGTGTACCTGAGTCAGGTTTTGGGCAGAACCATACTGCAAACTCAAAAAGCAGTAGAAGCTTTCAAAAAAAGTAAGGGCCCAAATAACCTATACCGATATGTTTATCACCTCGGCCAAGTGGCTATTGCCGAAGAAAAGAATTCTGCAAAGAAGGAAATATTTATGTCGGCCAAGCTGCGCAATATTGTTGGGCATCATGCCTATGGCGAGCATTGGGCCAATAATATCAAGAAGACCTTGCTAACTCAAGGTTTGATGGAGCGCCCGATTCATATTATCAGTGCCAATTTGCACAGTGTAGTAAACACGATATATGGCTGTCAGGCTTTCGCCAAAGAGAATTTCGAGACTCTTGATCAACTTGCCGCTTTTACTTCTAAAGACCCTGATGGGGCAAAGGCTTCTACGATTTTGAACTATGCGCAAAAGCATGGATTTACAGAATTGGAAGATCAATCGGGCACCAACTTGAATGTTCAGATTATAGACTTGGCCAAGGTAAAAACGGAGTTTTGGCCCTTTGAGCATAAAGATTTTGACGCTGAGAATGCGCCAGTTCTTATTGTTATGGATTATGCCTTTGGCGAGCAAGCCTATGAGTGCATGGATGAGCTTTTGAAAAACTACAAAGTAGATGACCTTAATAAGCCATTGTTGGTTGAATCCATTTCTATTATGGGTAAGGCGGGTATACTGAGTGGAAAGAAGGGAGATTTAATGATTCCTACGGCACATGTATTTGAGGGCACAGCCGACAATTATCCATTGGAGAATGATTTGTCTCCAGATGATTTTAAAGACTGTGGACTTGCCGTAAAGTACGGTCCCATGATTACGGTGCTGGGTACTTCGCTGCAAAACAGAGATGTGTTACATCATTTCTTAACGTCTACCTGGAACGCCATAGGGGTGGAAATGGAAGGTGCACATTATCAAAAAGCTATACAGAGTGCAGCTCGCATTCGAAATTCTATTAGCAAAGATGTAAAAGTGCGCTATGCCTATTACGCGTCTGATAATCCTTTGGAAAGTGGAAGTACATTGGCTTCTGGATCGCTTGGTGCCGAAGGAGTTTTTCCAACCTATTTAATCACTCAGCGAATTTTAGAGAAGATATTTATCTGATAATTTTTTGTGAAAGTAGAATCTCGTCCTTTTGAGATACTACAACCAAAAAAGCACCTGATTCGCCATGTAAAACAACTGAGCCAGTACTTTGTTGCTGGCTTATTATTTTCCCGTCAAGGCTCAAAACGTCAACGTTGATTGGTAATCCCTTAGGGTTATGAACTGCAACACCGTCCTGAGAATATTGAATTTCTACTTGCTTTTTTAGCTTCGGCTCAGCCAATCCTACAAACTCCGGTTTATACGAAAACGTGGCCACTACCGGCAAGTGGTCAGATGCTAAATGAAGAGCGGTTCTCAGGTCTACGCTGTATTGTGCACTAGCTGGTACATCCATTATAGACTTATTATAATGTTGTCCATCATTTCCTATTACTTCCATACTGCCTTGTAGATAGCTTATTTGGTTTGGTCCACTCAAAGCATTCGACATTAAGATTAAATCAAAACGGTCGTCCATCCCGCCATGAGCGCCACCGTTAAATTGGGTTGTTCTTGGGCTTTGCGTATGGTACTGCGCATATGCGGCATTGTTCCAAGTGCCGGTAATGTTAATTTGATCAACAAAATTTCCATCACTTCCGGGGTTATCAATGAGCAAGTTTTGATAGGCCGCTTCAGTACTTTTATAAATATTAAAGTCTCCACAAACCAAAAATAAACTGCTATCAGGCATGGCATCTGTTACGGTTCTCAAAACAGCTACTTCAGATGCTCTTCGGCTTTCGTTAGTAGAACCTGTACTAGCCTTAAGGTGTACCCCAAAAACATGTAGAGTATCTGAGGAGTGATTGGGTAGTAGGCGGAAATGAAAAATATCGCGCAGGGTGGTTGGGTAGCTTTGTGTTGGGAGAGCCACCATTTTAGCATGTTTATAAAATAGGGCATTGTCCAAATCTGGACCATCTATGAATGAAGCAAGGCTATAAACAGCACTATCAATATTCAGTACGCTATCCAAAAACATTTGAGCAGCACTTGCCCCCGATAATTCCTGTAAAACCAAAACATCTGGTTTTACTTCATTCATAATCGTTCTAAAATGTGGATGACGAGCATCTATATTAGTAGGACTATATCGAAGACTATTATAGGTGCAAAGGGAAATATCAATAGATTGAGACCAACCCGCATAGGAAAGCAGGAGGCAAAAGAATAAGGCTTTGCGCATTTTTTGTTGTTGTGTTGTAAAAGGCAGCAAATCTAATAGTTAGCTATTCCTAACGGAAGCTTTTTCGATTAAGTGAATGTTAACTTGCTAACAGGCATTGTTGATGTTAAAAAGTATTGAGTAATCCATTAATTCTCCAAAGTTGATTAGTTAATTTTCCAGCGTGAATAAAAGTTATCTAGAAAAGGAGGGGACATCTGCAAGCTTGTGGAAACGGTATGAGCTATACATTTTTTGGATTGTACTTCTGCTGAACCTAATTCCGGTGCTTGGCGTTTCGTATTTCTTTACGGGCGATGGGCCTGCCCACCTGTATAATTCTAACATTATTGCCAGTTTGCTTTCAAATCCGGACTCCGTGTTTCTGGATTTTTTTGAATTGCGATATGAGCTAATTCCAAACCTGGGTGGGCATATTTTACTTTCCATCCTCAATGCCTTTTTACCTGCTGTATTGGCTGAAAAGCTGATTTACATAACTTGTTTGGTATTGTTGCCATTGGGTTTTAGGTATGTTCTAAAACAGTTCAACCACTATGTTAGCCCCTTGGTGTATTTGATTTTTCCACTAGCGCATAATTTCTGCTTTTATATCGGATTTCAAAGTTTCTCGCTAAGTCTGGCGCTTATGTTCTTTACCATTGGCTTGGCGCAAAAAGCCTATAGCCAAAAGAAAACAAGCCTAATGATAATGTGGGGACTAATGCTCTTTGCAACGGCTTTATTTCATTTGTTTCCGGCTGTTATAGCTATGATGACCCTAGGAATCTATTTCCTGATACACACGATAAAAGAAAACTTCAAAAACATTAAAGAGCTTTTGATTTTTGTATTGCTTGGTATGCCTGCCGTAATATTTAGTCTTCACTTTATTTTAGGAAACTCAGAGGGCTTTCAGTTTAATCAAACAGAAGTAGCCCAATTGCTCAAAGGGCTGTGGCTGGCTCTGCCTTTAGTGACTATTGACACTTTAGAAACATCCTATTCTATTGCCTTTAATGTGATTTTTGGATTAGCTCTTGTTCTCACTTTTTACGAACGCTTCAAAAAGGGATTGGTTTTACAAACTAATGATTTTGCATTGCTAGCGGGAGTGTTGGTCTTGATTCTGTATTTTCTATTACCCGATAAAATGGCCACAGGAGGCTTTCTCACTATGCGCTTGCTGCTTTGTTGCTATTTGCTGATGGGTCTTTGGGTTTCATTAAACTCTCGTTTCTCTATTCTTACGTTAATTCTAGGGTTGGCTTTCATCACTGTCAATTTAGTAAAGCTGCCTTATCAGCTTACAAAAGCGAAAGAGCTGAGTGCTGATGCTGTGGCAATATCTGAAGCTCTGGACTATATCCCGGAAGGATCAACATTGCTGCCACTCAATTACTCTTATCATTGGCTGCATTACAACATTGGCTTGTATTTGGGTGCCGAAAAGGAAATTGTAGTATTAGATAATTACGAAGCTTCTACCACTCATTTTCCAGTTATTTGGAAAGAAGAAGTTTTCCCCGGTGAATTGCTTGGAGATTTTGGAAAAAGCAACCGACCCAAACTTTTGATAGAACCTTATGAAGAGTTTTCGGGTCAGCGTGTGGATGCTATTGTACGCTGGAAACATAGCTTTGACCTTACGGATGAAGCCACTTTGTATACCGATAGTATTTTGGAGGTTTTGTTTTATCCTGAGTTTACTTCTGAAGACGGTAGTGTGGAAGTACATTTGAGAAAGAAGCTAGAAGTGAACAGTAATTTTGGAATTAACAAATCCACCAATTAACAATTGCACCAATTAACTTTACAACCAAAAAGTAATATTGCTAAATGACGAAAGAACAAGCCCAGAAAGAGATAGCCGAACTTAGTGCTGAGTTACAAAAGCACAATCACCTGTACTATGTGCAGGATGCTCCCATTATTTCTGATTTTGATTTTGATCAAAAGCTGAAGCAGTTGCAGAGTTTAGAAAATCAATTTCCAGAGTTGAAATTGACGACCTCGCCCACGCAGCGTGTAGGGGGAGAAATCACCAAAAATTTTGAAACGGTGGTGCATAAATACCCCATGCTTTCTTTGGCCAATACTTATAGCAAAGAAGAGCTGGAGGAGTTCATAGCGCGTATAAACAAGACCAGCGATGAAGCGCATGAGTTTGTATGTGAATTAAAATATGATGGAGCTGCAATCGGTATTAGTTATAAAAATGGAAAGCTAGAAAAAGCCGTTACCCGAGGTGATGGAAGCAAAGGCGATGATATTACTGCAAACGTGCGTACTATTAAGTCGGTGCCACTGGTACTACACGGTAATTACCCAGAGGAGTTTGAGATACGTGGAGAGATTTTTATGCTCTTAGAAGGATTTGCAAAACTCAATGAAGCACGACTGGAAGAAGGATTGGAGCCATTTGCAAATCCACGAAATACAGCTTCCGGGACTTTGAAAATGCAAGACAGCGCAGTGGTAGCCGGTCGCCCACTTGATTGCTACTTGTATTATGTATTAATGGATAAACCGATGGCAGCCACCCATTACGATAGTATGATGCAGGCGCGCGAATGGGGTTTTAAAGTGCCACCACCCGAACAAAATTTCATAAGAAAAGCTCAAAACATTGATGAGATTTTTGAATTCATAAATTACTGGGAAACAGAGCGTCATAAGCTGCCATTTGAAATAGATGGTATAGTAATCAAGCTCAATAATTTTGCTTTGCAACAGCGTTTAGGAATGACGGCAAAATCTCCGCGTTGGGCTATTTCGTATAAGTATAAATCGGAGGAAGTTTCCACAAGATTAAATAGTGTGACCTATCAAGTAGGACGTACTGGTGCCATTACTCCGGTGGCCAATTTGGAGCCTGTGCAGTTGGCGGGCACTATCGTAAAGCGTGCTTCGCTGCACAATGCAGATCAGATTGAAAAATTGGGTTTACGAGAGGGTGATTATGTAATGGTAGAAAAAGGCGGTGAGATTATACCAAAGGTAACAGCCGTAGATTTTACTAAACGCGATGAAAACCTTCCACCCTTTGAATATATAAAGTTGTGCCCCGAGTGTGATACAGAGCTAGTGCGCCAGGAAGGTGAGGCCAATCACTTTTGCCCAAATGAGGCCGGCTGTCCACCACAGGTTACAGGGCGTATTCAGCAC
>JAUICR010000187.1 GCA_030427785.1 Bacteroidia bacterium
ATTGGTAGACGGGCAAAATATTAAAGAAATTGAATTGGCATCATTGCGAGAACATATAGCTGTAGTGCTGCAGGATGTATTTCTTTTTTCCGACTCTATCTATAACAATATTACCTTAAACAAAGACATCACGCGCGAAGTGGTAGAAGATGCCGCAGCTTTTATAGGAGTTGATGACTTTATAGAGAGCCTGCCCGGGGCTTATGAATATAATGTTCGCGAAAGAGGAAATATGTTATCAGTAGGGCAAAGGCAATTACTGGCTTTCTTAAGAGCCTACGTTACCAATCCTTCCATTCTTGTGCTAGATGAAGCTACAAGCTCTATAGATACTCATAGCGAAATGATAATACAAGAGGCTATAGATAAGCTAACTAATGGACGCACTTCGATTGTAATTGCACACCGATTAGCTACTATAAAAAAGGCTGACAAAATATTGGTAATGGAAAAAGGCGAACTAGTAGAAGAGGGAACCCATGCAGAACTGCTAGGCAAAGGCGGATATTATACCCGCCTTTACGAAATGCAGTTTAAGGCAATGGAAGAGGAATCCTAGGTTTTATTAAAATCTGTATTGTATGGCTGCGCCAAATTTTACTGTCCAATCGCCAAAGTTGGTAATGCCTGACACACCATCGGTTTCATCGGTAAAGTTGGGGCGGATGGCTCCAAATACCTCAATGGCTAAATACTCATTTAGTACATACATAAATCCACCATCTACCTGCAGAGCAAAGTTTGTAGCCGAGCCATGGTTTAGTACATAGCCTTCGGGCACTCTTGCTTCGCCTTCCTGAAAAACAGTATTGCGGCTGATACCTGCCATAACCCCTATATACGGAAGAAACTGCCCGCGATATGGATTGTATTTGTTAATACTATTACTCATGTAAAATCGCAATCCGGTGCCTATAAATAATTGCTTTACTTCACTATGAAATTCTGGTACAGGGGTTCCGTTCTTAGTTAGAAATACGGGCCTGTGGTCTGATAGGTCACCAGAAAAATCGTGTTGAGAATAACTGAATTCGGTAATAGATTGCCATTTTTCATCGCCTAGGCCACGAAGGTAGCTAAACGTGTAATCAGGACTATATGAATCCTGAAAAGGGTTGTCATGCGAAAATTCGCCTCGAATGGTGGAGAGACCTAAACCTGCCCTTAAAGCATTGCGTTGGGCCAGAGCCGAAACGCTAAATAAGGTACAGGCCAAAGCACTAAGTGCTAATTTAGAGTAGAGATTCATGACCAGTAATTTTGAGATTTCTAGTGGTGAATATAGAACTTAATGCTTCTGTATCAAATGTTTATAAGATAACAGGTAGTGTAAAATCTGTGCTTAATTTTATAAAAGCCACAAAACAAGTGGTCTGTTTAATTCCTTTTTCGATAAAAAAAATTATTAACAATCTCGTTCTAAAAATTCAAATCGCTTAAATGATTTTTACACGGCTATATTATTTCAGTCTTTGAAAATAGTAACAGCCTTAACTAATTTTTCATAAATATTTACAACTAAAAATACATGAATTCAGAGGCTTAGAGGTTGTAATTCAGTCGTTTAGTATTGATAGGGCTTTTGTGTGCTGATAGACGGAGTCTATAATAATAGGATACTTGATTTTTTGCTAAAAGAATGCTATTATATTTGACCAATAATTGATGCATTTTTAAAAGGAAAATGAATCAAACAAATAAACTATATCAACTGTAATATATTCATAGCAGATGACAGCTGTAAGAAAGAGAGACGACATTGTAGATAACGTAAAAGTATTTGAAGGTTATTTAAAATCTTCAAAAAAAGCCGAGAAGGATTTTGCCGTAAAACTTTTGATAGAAGCTCCGGCCTTAGTGGTTTATAAAGTAGATGGTGTAAATCATTTTGCCCCTTCCTCTTTTGTTGCTTATAAGAATAACTCAATGGAGGATTACCTTAAAACGGAAGATGAATTGAGAGAAATAGCAGGAATCATGACCAAAATTGTTGGGCTTGCTTTTACTAATTCAACTATTGTAGAAAAATTTGGAGAGTATGCCTCAGGTTACGCCAAGTCGGTTCCTACTGTAGATAGACAGTATTGGAGAATAAAAGACGAGCGTAGAAAAAACCTGGACATCTCCTTGTAAGAGCCTGTTAAAGGAATCAAAAATTGTAGAAAATTTATTTCGGCCATCCTTAGCGCATATAGCTATAGATGGCCGAAATTTGTCTGCCTTAATATTTCATAAATATTATATTCGGCCTCCGTATTTTAAAACCATACCATGAGAAAAGTAAGCTATGTAGTTGTAGCGAGTTTATTTATTATGAGCTGTAATCAACCAAAACCACAGGAAGAAGCGGTAGAAGAAACTGCCGCAAAGGAAGAAATTCAAGAAAATTTTCAATGGGAAACTGAACAGTTTGCCGATATCAGAATATTGCGGTATCAAATTCCCGGATGGGATAATTTGAGTCTGAAGCAAAAACAATATGTATATTATTTAACTCAGGCAGGATTATCAGGAAGAGATATTCTATGGGATCAGTTTTACAGGCATAATATTGAGATTCGTACAGCACTTGAAACATTGGTGAAAAACTACGAGGGAGACCGTGACGCTGAAGATTGGAAAAGTTTTATGGTGTACATGAAGCGGGTTTGGTTTAGCAATGGAATTCATCATCACTATAGTCACCAAAAGATAAAACCTGAATTTACTTCCGATTTTTTGCGCAAGGCTTTATTGGCTACACACGTAGAAATGAGTAAGGAGGCTTTTGAGGTTATTTTTAATAATAAGGATGCCAAGAAGGTAAGCAAAGATTCTTCTAAGGATTTATTACTTGCATCAGCCGTTAATTTTTATGATCCGGATATTACCGAAAAGGAAGCGACAGATTTTTATAAGAAGCTAAAGGTAGAAGGAGATTCTACTCCTATTAGTTATGGGTTGAACTCAAAACTAATAAGAAACAAAGCTGGTAAAATAGAGGAAGTAAGATGGGCAGAAAATGCCATGTACGGAAAGGCAATAACAGAAATAATTGGATGGTTGGAAAAAGCCAAAGGGGTAGCCGAAAATGACGCCCAAGCTCATGCCTTAGGTTTATTAATTGAATATTATCGTACTGGTGATCTTAAAACTTGGGATGCCTACAATATTGCTTGGGTAAATGCCACAGAGGGAGATATTGACTATATCAACTCTTTTATTGAGGTGTATGATGATCCATTAGGATATAAAGCCACTTACGAAACTATCGTGCAGATAAATGATTTTGATGCCAGTCAAAAAATGAGTGTGATAAGTGATAATATCCAATATTTTGAGGATAACTCACCTATTATGAATTCTCATAAAAAACCAAATGTAACAGGCGTAACTTACAAAATGGTAAATGTGGCTGGAGAAGCTGGTGCAACTACTCCATCTACTCCTATAGGGGTGAACTTGCCAAACGCCAATTGGATTAGAACGGTACATGGTTCAAAATCTGTAAGCTTGGCCAATATAGAAAGTGCTTATGAGCATGCCAAGGGAGCGGGGTTTTTAGAAGAATTCACATTTACCACTGCCGAGCTGGAAAGAGCCAAAAAGTACTCAACAATAAGTGGCAAAATGCATACAGCACTGCATGAGGTAGTAGGTCACGCATCGGGCAAATTAAATGAAGGCGTAGGTACCCCAAAAGAAACACTTAAGAATTATGCTTCTACCTTAGAAGAAGGACGAGCAGACCTTGTAGCCCTTTATTACATTATGGATCCTAAGCTGATGGAGCTGGGCTTAATAGATACTATAGATGTAGCCTATGCAGAGTATGATGGATATATCCGAAACGGATTGATGCTACAGCTGAGAAGACTAGCGGTAGGCGATGAAATAGAAGAAGACCATATGCGTAACCGACAGCTAGTGGCTGCATGGGCGTACGAAATGGGTAAGAAGGATAATGTAATAGAAAAGAAGAGTCTTGATGGTAAAACCTATTTTGTAATAAATGATTACGATAAGTTAAGAACCATTTTTGGCGAACAATTGAGAGAAATACAGCGCATAAAAAGCGAAGGCGACTATGATGCTGGAAAGCTGTTGGTAGAAACGTATGGTGTAAAAGTGGATCCAGAAATTCATAAAGAAGTATTGGACAGAACGGCCAAACTTAATATTGCCCCCTACAATGGATTTATTCAGCCTGTGTTGCGCCCACTTATGGAAGGCGATAGCTTGGTAGACATTGAGGTGCTGTATCCGAAAGATTTTACGCAGCAGATGCTGATGTATGGCGAGGAATATCACTTTTTAAGATAATTATTCAGGTCATTCATTTTATTAAAAAAAGCTGTAGACTATTTTGTTTTGCAGCTTTTTTTATGTCAATTAATTCCACAGTTTTCAATGTTGATTACATGTTGGTTTTATATCAATACCCAAACGAATAATTGCACCTAAGAGCCCTATATTTGAAAAAAATAATCCGAATCAGATGAAATTATTAGAAGGAAAAACAGCCATTATTACTGGAGCATCCAAAGGAATAGGAAGAGGTATAGCCGAAGTTTTTGCCCAACATGGAGCCAACATAGCGTTTACCTATTTATCCTCTGTAGATGCGGCTTTAGCATTTGAAAAAGAACTGAGTGCTGCGGGCGTTAAAGTGAAAGGATATAAGAGCGATGCCTCAGATTATAACTCGGCCGAAGAACTAATAAAAAATGTTGCGGATGAGTTTGGATCTATTGATATAGTAGTAAATAATGCCGGAGTTACTCGCGATAATTTATTGATGAGAATGAGCGAAGAGGACTTTGATGCGGTAGTACAAATAAACTTAAAGTCGGTATTTAACCTTACAAAATGTGTACAACGAACCATGTTGAAACAGCGTAGCGGCTCTATCATCAATATAAGTTCGGTTGTAGGTGTAAAAGGAAATGCCGGACAATCTAACTACGCGGCTTCTAAAGCTGGAATTATCGGTTTTTCTAAATCCATAGCTTTAGAGTTGGGTTCAAGAAATATCAGATGTAATGCTGTAGCGCCTGGTTTTATAGAAACTGAAATGACTGCAAAGCTAGACGCAGATACAGTACAAGGTTGGCGAGATGCAATTCCATTAAAAAGAGGAGGAACACCAGAAGATGTAGCAAATACATGCCTTTTCTTAGCGTCTGACCTCAGTACTTATGTTACCGGGCAAGTACTAAATGTAGATGGAGGAATGTTAACCTAATAGATTAATTATCCTCTTAATTGCGGGACACCTTGCTTTTCGCTAAATAATGCCAGAAATTCTTTTTGAAAATTCGCCACTTTGGTTTGTACCCATAATTCTTGTTTCTGGGCTGCTTACTTGGTTCTACTATTTTAAAAAATCAAAGTTTAGCGGTGGCCAAAGGGCAATTTTGGCTTTCGCCAGATTTTGCACCCTTTGTATTCTTGGGTTTTTACTTTTATCCCCTTTGCTAAAAAAATCCGATAGAATCGAGGAAAAGCCTATTTTGATTTGGCTAGAAGACCATTCAAAATCTGTTTCGCTTAATGAGAACCCGGAAGTAATAAATAGCCTGTACAAGAATGATGAATTGCTAAAGGAACTTACCCAGCGATACCAAGTTGAGCAATTGGATTTTAGTGAGGATCTGGAGTCAGCTCAGGATAGTTTTAGCAATACAAAAACAAACATAGAGCTAGCCTTAAGGCAGGTGCAAGAGCGCTACTACAATCAGAATGTAGGAGGATTGGTGTTGTTGAGCGATGGCATATCTAATGAAGGAAATGACCCTTTGTATGCAGTACGAAGTTCTTCGTACCCTATATTTACGGTGGGTATAGGAGACACCACTTCTCAGGCTGATTTGTTTGTGGATAGGATAATTGCAAACCCCTATAGTTATCTCAACAATCAATTCCCAGTTGAAATTTACATTAAAGCTCGTGAGTTGGCCCAGCAGGGTTTTAGGCTCACTGTAAAAGATCAAAAGGGAGAGGTGGTACACAGCCAAAAAATGGAAGTAGATGGCAAGGACTTTTTTGAGCGGGTAGATTTGTATTTGAATTCTAGTACTATAGGACTTCAGCAATACTCGGTAGAGCTAAGTCCTATTGAAGGGGAAGAAAATCTAAAGAATAATCAGCGGTATTTCAATATTGATATTCTTAATAACCAAAAGAAAATTACTATCGTAGGTAGTGGTGCACATCCTGATTTGGCGGCCATAGCCAATGCTTTGATGGTCGTAGAAAAATATAAGGTAAGCAGTTATATAGCCGCTGATTTACCTGCCGATACTGGAAAAACTGATTTATGGATACTACATAATCCCAATGCTGTATTATTAAAAAAGCTGGAAAATTCTAAAACTCCGTTTTGGATTTTAGTAGGACCTCAAACGCCCTTTGCAGTTTTAGATAAGCAACATGGCCTAAAGCTCGGTAGCGCGGAGTTTGAGGATGTAGAATTATGGATGAATGGCAATTTCAATTTGTTTTCATTAAATGCACAAGAATCGGATTGGCTGAATAGCCTACCACCACTGTGGGGTACTTTTGGCGAAAGCCGGTTTAATGGTGCTAGGCAGACCTTATTTAAGAAAAAGATAGGGGCAATAAATACGGAAGAGAGTTCATGGTTTTATGCACAGGCAGATAATAGGAGAGTAGCCTATACATTGGGAGTAGGAATATGGAAGTGGCGAATATGGGATTACAGAGCTAATAGAAGTTTTGAAAACTTTGATGATTTAGTTTCAAAAACGGTACAGTATCTTACGGCAGCCTCGCAAGATCAAAGATTTATTGTAGACATTGCCGATAAGTTTTCTACCACCGCCAATATATATGGCGAAGCGCGGTTGTATAATTCCTCATTAGAGCTTACTAACGGTCCTGAACTGGAAATAAAAATCAGCAATGAATCCAATGAGGACTTTGCTTTTTCATTTTCGCGAAGTCAAAATACGTATAGACTAAACGCAGGCAAGTTGCCAGCCGGGGTATA
>JAUICR010000188.1 GCA_030427785.1 Bacteroidia bacterium
TGAAGTGTTGCAATATGAGTGATTAGTTGGGTTCACGTTTGTAAAACCTGAACCCACCCTTCTCTTCTATTAGGGTGAATTTTGGATTTTCATCCAGTGTACGGTTGGTGATTTTTGAAACCAAATAAACTGGTCTGTCTATCCGGCCATGCATCAGCCATTCAAGGTCTCTACGCTGCTCATGGCCGCTGTTTGGCATACGGCTATAAAAGAAGTGGGCGTAACTCTTAAACCCAAATGTGCGCACATATACCTCCTCGCCCTGCAGGCTCTCGTAAAATGTAATGACCGTGCCCTGTGTGTGCTGCTCAATTTTTGGCAAAACCAAATACAGAGTAAGCAGCAATGTTACCGCCATTCCTACACCTGCGCTGATAATGGCTTTTTCAGCAGCTTTTAGTTTTAATTGATAAATACCCATAGCTACACCAATAAGCAAGGGCAGGCCCGTAATAAGCTCATATCCCTGCCATACCACAGGAACTTCTAAAGATGCCACACCAAAGGGGTCATTCATCAATGGAATAATCAAATCCTTATTCATAAATACCCATGGTAACAAGCCAACTATGAGTGCCAGCAGGATTCCAATAATTGTAAAAAGAATAAAGCATAGTCTTTGAATGGCCTTTGAAAAACCGGAGTAATTAACAATAACATTAGCTGCTAAAAAGGATAGCGGCAAATAGGTCATAGAGGAGTAATGCGCAATTTTGGTAGTAACGATACTAAACAAAATGATAACCACCCAAAAAAGGTATTTCATCCAAAGTCTGAAATCCTGATCTAAACTTTCTTTTTGCCAAAAGCTAGCAATAGCAAGTATTGACATAGGGAAACAACCAAATAGTACAATTACAAAATGATAATAAAAGGGCTGCTCATGGCCAGCCACAGGTTGGGTAAACAGCTCTATTTGATACTGGATAAAGCGCTCAAATACTTCGGGACCATTATTGAGCACATCAAAAGCAAACCAGCTGCCGGCCAAAAGAATAAATGATGCTGCAAAAATCATTATGTGCTTGATAGATGGAAATACTTTGAAACGCTTGACAATAACGTAAACGCCAATAGTGAGTGCTAATAATAGAAAACCAACAGGCCCCTTGGTAAGTACTGCAGCTGCGCTTGCTAAGCCAGCATAAAAAGCATAAGCATTGCTTGCTTTGGCTTTAGCAAACACCTGTATTGTAAAGTAAACCGAAAGAAAAATGAAGTAATTGAAAACCGGGTCAATGATGCCGGATTTGAAATATAAATGCGGTAAAAAAGAGCCGAAATACACAAAGGCCCATAGCAATCCAAATTTTACACTAAAGTGTTTTTTACCAATAAAGTAGAGGGTAAATAATGTGAGTGCTCCAAATAGGGCATTAGGAAAACGAGCTGCAAATTCCCCTACTCCAAATACCTTCATGGCGGCCACCTGCAGCCAAAAGAATAATGGAGTTTTTTCCCAAAAGGGTATAAAATCAATCTGCACTCTAAAATAGTTTCCTGTAACGATCATCTCGCGGGCGCACTCGGCAAAGTTGATTTCATCCCAATCAAAAAGATGGACATTACCAATACCAATAAAGTAAAAGCTTGATAATACCCCTAGAAACAATAAAGCGGCAATAGGAGAACGTGTGGCAGAATCTATTAGCGTTTTATTTCCCATTTAAACCATCCGTTAATTAAAAAGAAAGCAAAGGAAACTAACATGAGAATAGCGAATACAAGCATTTTTACTAAACCACTTTCCAGGGGTTTTACCTTGGCCTTCATACCCGAGGCCAGAGGAAGTTTTTCACCATCCCATCGCAAAACTGGATTGAGAAACACAAAGCAATCGGGATTAAAAGCAAACACACGAACGTATGGAGCGTCTTTAGGAATGACAAATTGTGCCGAATCATTGTTGTAGGCTATTCCTAGCTCTTCTCCATCCTTTCCAATAAAAACGATACTCACTTGGTTTTGGCGAAAGCCTACTTTCAAGGTATCGCCACTCATTTTACAAAAACGCATTTCAGGTTCGCACCCATCTTCGGCCGCGTGTACAGCATACATTTTACCGGCCTTCATGGCCTCTAATACTTCATCCTGGCTGCTGCCTTCGGCATAAATACGATTCCACTTGATAAATGTAGGCTCGCGATGTATGCCGTGCGTATCATCGTTTCCAAGAATCCAGGATAGTTTACCTGCAGAGAGGGCCGCGTCCCACTCTGTAAAAGAATAGCCTGAACAATTTAGAACCTCGATAAAATCATAACCTACCAATTTCTTCATGTCATTAGGCGTATGACCACTCCTGATTACAGGATGTGCAATAGCAATTGCCTTGGCGTCACCATTCAAGTAATTAAGCAAATACTGCTTATGTGAGGTGCTATGAAATAAAGGGAAATCAAAATACTTCTCTTGCTTAGCACCAAATACCAAGCGGTGCGATTTTAGCATATTATAGCCATGCTCATAAATAGGAAAGTCAATAAGGTCCGAACCGTCCTCCACATAGGTATTTTGTAGATAATTGGAAATTCCCGGGATGTCATAACCCATATCGAGGTAGGCCTGCCTCAGCTCTTCTACTGTTTCATCGCCATTAGATATTCCGCCCCAGGCATGGCTATGGGCATGAAAATTTGCTTTCAGTGGCTTTTGATTACCATCTAATTCTTGATACGGGTTGTACCATTGGTCTCCAGAAAATGGCTTGGTTTCAGGAAACTCATAAATCTGAGTATTTAAATAAGGAATGAGCTCCAGAAAAAGAAAAAGAGAAAATATCCAAAACAAAGGACGAAATACAAAGCGTATAAGTTTTCTTTTATTCAATTTTTGAGGGATTAGAGTTGAAAAGAGCTGAATTCATTAGCCCCCATTTATTTAATCGATACTTGATAGAAACACCGAGTACACCAAGCCCGTATACAGAACTTCGACTAAAATTAATGGAAGAGGCTTCTTCAAAATACTTGGTAGGACAGGTAATTTCAGCAATTTCATATCCCTTATAAAATATCTGTCCCAGCATTTCATTGTCAAATACAAAGTCATCGCTATTCTGATTATAATTTATGCTTTGTAATACTTCCTTAGAAAATGCACGATAGCCTGAGTGATACTCAGAAAGTTTTTGACCCATCAAAATGTTTTGGAAAAGCGTTAAGCATCGGTTTGCAAAATACTTATAAAGTGGCATACCACCCTTTAGGGCTCCTTTGCCTAAAATTCGCGAACCAATTACCGCTGGATACACATCATTTACAATGAGATATGCCATAGATTCTATCAGCTTTGGCTCATACTGATAATCAGGATGCAGCATAATCACAACATCAGCACCAATTTCTAAGGCCTTGTTGTAACAAGACTTTTGATTACCGCCATAGCCTTTGTTTTCTCTATGCTCAATGATATGATGTACCCCTAAAGATTGGGCAAGCTGTACGGTATTGTCAGAACTTTTATCGTCTGTAAGCACTACCTCGTCTACCACATCATGCGGTATGGCTTTGAAAGTTTTTTCCAAAGTGCGCTCCGCATTGTAGGCGGGCATTATCACCACTACTTTCTGTCCTTTAATCATTTACGGGCCTAAAATAGCTACTTGGTACGTGCGCTTCTCAAGGTGTTTTTCAGCAAGCTTACCCTGGTCATTGGGCCTACTCCACCTGGTACTGGTGTGATATAGGAGGCTTTTTTTGACACACCTTCAAAATCTACATCGCCCTTCAAACGATAACCTGATTTTTTGGATTTATCTACTACTCTGGTGGTTCCTACATCCAAAATCACAACCCCTTCTTTTACCATATCAGCCGTAATAAAATCAGGCTTACCTACAGCAGCAATAATGATATCCGCTTCGCGAAGAATTTTTTCTATGTTGATAGTACGGCTGTGGGTAAGGGTTACGGTAGCATTTCCTGGGTAATGATTGCGGCCCATAAGGATGCTGGCGGGCAATCCTACTATATGGGAGCGGCCTACTATTACACAATGCTTTCCTCCGGTCTCAATGTTGTATCTATCCAACAAATCCATCATACCCATAGGTGTGGCGGGCAAAAAGGTGGGCAGATTTAGAGCCATTTTTCCAAGGTTCTCCGGATGAAAACCATCAACATCTTTTAGTGGATCAATTGCCATAATTACCTTTTGTTCATCTACATGAGTGGGCAAAGGCAACTGTACTATATAACCATCTACATCACTGTCAGCATTTAGCTTATGTACTTCTTCCAGTAATTCTTTTTCTGAGATTGTTTCACTAAGCTTTATTAAAGTGGTTTTGAACCCTACTTCTTCACAATCTTTAATCTTGGCGTTTACATAAGTAATAGATGCACCATTATTACCAACAAGAACCACTGCCAAATGTGGAGTTTTTCCTCCTTTTTCTTTAAGGGCTTTTACCTCTAATCCAATTTCATTTCTGATTTCTTGGGAAGTCTTTTTACCGTCAAGTAATATCATGGACGCCTAGGAATTTAGACAGCAAATTCACATGTACGAATAGCTGTAGTTATCTATAATTTCGAAGCGGCAAAAATAAGGATGCTTTTTGGCTTTCGGTTCTAAATAAAAAAATGATTAATCTAGTTTTTAGCCACACTTACTATGGCCGCAGCTCTTGCAATTCAAACAACCTTCTTCGTACACCAATCCTTCACTGTCTCCACAGCTTGGGCAGGCCTTATCCATGGCCTTAGTACCATCAGGTATGTATTGCTTAAGTGTGCGCACCACACCATTTTTCCAAGTATTAATATTATCGCTGTATAGATTTAGGTCTTCTATAAGATCTACCACAAATGGAATAGGCATACCGTGGCGAAGTACTCCAGAAATTAATTTGGCATAATTCCAAAACTCCTGATTGAATGAGCGCGACAACCCTTCTATAGTAACGCGGTAGCCATCTTTATCCAAATACTGGAAATCATATCGGGCCATATTTTCATCATCGCGATTCTTTAGTACCCAGCCATCTTTTACAAAGGTTGGTAAGTAAAAAGAATCTTCAGCTCTACCAGTAAAAATCTCGTAAGGCTTATTGTTTAATAGGCCAACTACTGCCATCCACTTTTCCTTACCGTTATTAAAGCGCATCACCTTTGCCGATAACTTATCTGGACGAGCTGGCGCTTTAGTTTCAATAATCTCATTAGCCTTGGGTTCTTCTTTCTTGTTAGTATCTACCAGTACACCCATTCTACTTCCATCGCGGTATACAGTAAGCCCTTTTAATCCTTTTTTCCAGGCTTCCAAATAAATGGCTCCTACTTCGCCTGTGCTTACATCATTAGGCAAATTGATGGTAGAGCTAATACTGTGCGTAACATACTTCTGTACCTTACTTTGTATCTCTACTCTTTTTAGCCAATTAATTTCGGGCGCGGTACTACCGTAGTAAGGACTAGCTTCTATCGCTTTTTCGCCACTTACTTCCATCCATTTTTTAAGCTTGGCGTGGTATACGGTAAACTCTTCCCAGCTATCACCCATATCATCTACCATCGAAACTTTTGCCTTTGGGTCGCTAGGGTTTACTTTTCTTCTGCGCATATAGCTTAGCAGATAAACAGGCTCAATACCAGAAGAGGTTTGCGCTAGCATACTAAGAGTACCTGTAGGTGCCACGGTGCTTATACTGATGTTTCTTCTACCAAATTTCATCATTCGCTCATAGATCTCCGGCATTTCATCTTTCATCATGTGCACAAATTCGCTGGTGTTCTCAATCTCTGGGTCAAAACCCACAAAAGCACCACGCTCAATGGCCATATCTATAGAGCTATTAAATTCAGCTTCACATTTGGTTTTCATGATGTTTTCTATCATGCTTATGGATTCATTTGAATCATAACCAAGCCCTAGTGCCGCTACAGCATCACCAAGAGCCGTAAAGCCTAATCCTGTTCTACGGCCATTTTTACCATTATCGTATAGTAGTTTCCAGGTTTGTCTTTCAACCGATTTGATAAAGTCCGGTTCGTCATCTTGGTCTACTTTTTCTAAAATTCTTTCAATGGCTTCTAATTCCAAATCCACCAAATCATCTTGTAGGCGCTGTGCTTCATAAGTGATTTTATAGAATTTTTCAAAATCAAATTTGGCTTCTTTGCTGAAAGGTTGGTCTACAAAATTGTAAAGGTTAAGAGCAATTAATCTACAACTATCTCCCCCTTGCATGGCAATTTCTGAGCAGGGATTGGTACTTACATTTTTGTACCCAGGATATACCGAAGAGGTAGAATAAGCATGCTGACGGTCCCAAAAAACGATTCCAGGTTCAGCTGTATTATGAGCACTTTTTACCACCTTATCCCATAGTTCACGAGCATTTACCTCTTTGGTAGTTTCCGGATTTTTACTCTCTATAGGCCAGCGGTGTGTAAAGGTTTTATTAGCTTCTACAGCTTGCATAAATTCATCACTTATACGCACCGACACATTAGCACCTGTTACTTTCTTTAGATCTTGCTTTATAGTAATAAAGTCAGCTACATCAGGATGTGTGATATCCATGGTAATCATCAAAGCACCACGTCTTCCATTTTGCGCTACTTCGCGTGTAGTATTGCTAAAACGCTCCATAAAGCTTACTGCACCACTGGTAGTGCCAGCAGCATTACTTACATTGGCACCAGCTGGCCTTAGCGAACTGATGTCAATACCCACTCCACATCTGCGTTTGAATAATTGTGTCAATTGCTGATCGGTGTACATTACGCCACCGTAGCTATCATATATTTCTGGAAGTACCACACAATTGCTCAAACTGGCAATCATGTGCGGATTACCCAATGCGCTCATCACGCTCCCTTGTGGGATTACGTATTTAAAGTCTTTGAAAAGCTCATAGATTTTTTCGCCTGT
>JAUICR010000189.1 GCA_030427785.1 Bacteroidia bacterium
TATTATGCTCATCCAGAGCATTAGCAATTCCGTGATGCAAGTACTCGGTTTTACTGGCAAGGCTTTTAAATATCTCTGGGTTGTTATTCAACTCGGTAAGCATGGCTAATCCTGCAGCCATCGCCAGTGGATTACCACTTAAGGTCCCTGCCTGGTATACGGGTCCAAGTGGTGCTAAATGATTCATAATTTCGGCGCGTGCTGCAAAAGCACCAACAGGCAATCCCCCTCCAATTACTTTACCAAAAGTAACAATATCGGCATTTACCCCGGTAAGTTCTTGTGCTCCTCCTTTTGCTAATCTAAACCGGTGGGATACATCCCATGTTTCCGGCAATAGGTTCTATAATGATACAGGCAATCTCTCCCTGGTTAGACATGATAATACGTTCTACATGATCCAAATCATTATATCTTGCCAATAAAGTATCTTGTGCCGTTCCTTTGGTCACTCCCGGGCTATTGGGGCTTCCAAAAGTAACTGCGCCACTACCTGCCTGAATCAAGAAAGAATCGCTATGCCCATGATAACACCCTGCAAATTTGATAATCTTATCTTTACCTGTATATCCACGTGCTAATCGTACTGCACTCATACAGGCTTCGGTACCAGAATTTACAAATCGTATTTTATCGATATTGGGTACCATAGAAACTGCAAGTTCTGCGATTTGAGTTTCAATTTCTGTTTGGTAATCCGAACTTGCATTCATACAAATGTTTTCGTCAAACCCATCAATTTCCAATTGTAAAACATTTATGTCAGCTTCTCTTTTTTGAATTTCAACTTCCAAAGAGTTAATTAAGATGTTTGCATTAGAAATGTCTTTTAGATTTTCTTCTGTAAGACCCTTGTCTGATAAATATTTTTTTAATTCCGCTTTTTTTAAGACTAGCTGTGCTTCTAATTCGGACAATTTCAATATTGATGCTGAAAAATCAACAAGGGCAGAAGAGTCTGTAATATCTTTTAATGCCTTAACAATTCTGTCTATTTCTAATGCATATTCATTTTTTGGCTCAACCTGATTGTTTTTTGTTTGTAGTTCTGATAAGTCAACAACTAATTGATTATACCTTTCCGTTGATGATTTAAGTTGATTTATTTCTACAGTTAACTCTTTTAATTCGGCATTGATTCGCTTGTATTCTTCACTCGAAAAGGATTCAACAAGTTTTTTATTGGTCGCTAGTTCTTTCTTCTTTTGTTCTAATTCTGCTTTTAAAGTTTCAATTCGCCTAACATTTATTATATGCTTTTTGTAATTCGTTAAACATTGATTTAAGACTTCTTCTTTACTAGAGATAAGTCCTAATTCATCTCTTTTAAGAATACGTCCATAAACTGCACTTGTTAATTTATGATAGTCTTGTGCGAAATCTTCAATTTCATTTTGACTTAAGAATTCAATATATTTTTCGTCAGCATCATTGTCGATATCAACACTATCCTCTATGGATAGTACATTTCCATTTACATCACGGATTTTTTTGCTTGCAAAGAATTGATTTTCACCTGATTTTAATTTTTCGTGAATCAAATTCAATATTGTGCTTTTCCCTGCACCACGTCCACCAATAATACAAGTGAAATTTGGACTTAAATTAATTTCATTCTTTCCCGATAAGCAAAAGCTTTCATTCTCAAACATTGAGTCAGATGGAAAATCTAAAACAATTTTATTTATCCTTATAGGTGGTGGAATAGGAGCGTTAGCTCCTATATGTATTCTGTATTCAGGTTCGAATAATATTTGTTTTAAACCTTCAAAAGTTGGTTCTGATTTTATCCAAAGATTTTGTTTGACTTGATAATCTGTTATGTTATGGTTGTCAGAACAAATAATCATTGGAATTTGAGCCTTTATTGCAGGAAAGACAATTTTCCTATAATCCTCTTGGTCTTTTTCTTGACCTAATTCTAAAATGTCTATATGGTTTAAAACTAAATCTGTTTTTAAAGCCATTTTGTAAGGCAAAGTATTAGTAATGTTCTCTATAGTATTGGCTTTACCTCCTGCGTGAACGGTTACTAATCCTCCCAAAGAATGTATTAAATGACAAGTTTCTTTTAGGTCACAATGAATATATTGGTCACCACCTTTGTCTTGAATATCTTTTTTGGTAATTCCACAAGAGGATTGTAGCTTAATCCAAATATCTTCGATATCACTTTTTTCAGAAAAGATGCCTATAAAATGAATTGAATCACTTCCACCAAGTTCTGCTCTAAATTCAATTCCTGGTAATATTGTTACTTTCCCTTTGCCTAGTTCTTGAAGATTTACAATTCTTTTAACATCCATAACGTGATGGTCTGTTATTGCTACTACTTCAACATTGTTTGCTACTAAAGTATCTATGATGTCTTGGTCAGATACACCTTTATTTTTGTAATCATATGATGTTTGTGTGTGGAAATGTAAATCCCACTTTCTCCATACATTTCCTATCATAACTTTATAGTTCGGTTTTTCAGTTTATGCTAAACTTTGTTAGTAGCTTACTTTATTTAAATTTTAAAATATTTTCATTTTTTATTCTTCTTTCATCGTTATTATCCTTTTCTGAATTTAACGATTCTAACTTTCTAACGTAATCAATTGGTAATCGATTCTCTTTTGCTCCTTCGGTGATAAAAGCTTTGTACCAATTATATGGTTTTAGCTCTACATCAATTGATTTGTCGTTAGCGATATAAATTTGTGCTTTATGAAATTCTTTCCCGTCATTAACTTCAATGATTGATTCATCATAACCAAAATTTAAACCTTCTGCTCTATCGAGTTGAGGCTTTTCTTTTTCGTCTATTTCAAACAATACTCCCCAAACTAAATCATCTTTATTATCAGTTTTGATAACAGTTGCCTTGCCTGAACTGTCTTTACTCACTTTTGAACATTCTAAAGAGAAGCCTTCAATAAATCCATTAGATATTTTTACGGCAGAAGGAACTCTATTTTTTAATCTATTAAGGTTCATATTTGATCCGTAGGCGAAAATTTTCATTTTAGATTCTCGTTTTTTTCAGCTTGCCGCTAACATGTGATATACGCAATTACGTATATACCGCTTTGTTTTTTCTGCAATGCCCGAAAGTAATACTTTTCTTCACATGCAGCTCTATCACTTGCCCAGAAAGGGTTTACATTTAGCCTAGCTGTTTCATAACCGTTTCCAATCGTTTATAGTCGAGTTTAAATGACCGGGTACCGACTACACTTAGACGCACATCTCACCTTTGTGCTGTAATCGAAAGTCGACTACCAAAAACCATAATCTTAAAAACAGAATAAGATGAATACTTTAAGAAACCGCGTACAGTTAATAGGCAACCCAGGAATGGAGCCTGAAGTGAAAGCCCTAGACAATGGAAACAAAATGGCTCGCTTTTCATTGGCCACCAACGATTATTATAAAAATGCCAAGGGCGAAAAAATAGAAGAAACCCAATGGCACAATGTAGTGGCCTGGGGAAAAACGGCTGAGCTTATCGAGAAATATGTACACAAGGGCAAAGAGGTAGGCTTGGAAGGAAAGCTGGTAACGCGCCAATATGAAAAAGATGGCGAGAAAAAATACATCACCGAAGTGGTGGTGAATGATATCCTGCTGCTAGGAGGAAAGAGCTAATACGCTGCTTGTAAATGCAAAGGGCGCCCCGATATTATCGGGGCGCCCTTTCGTGTTTGTACAATTTATCCGGGATTCCTCAGCACCTCTCCTTTGGAGAGGTCAAAAAGCAAAAAGCTTTTTGGGAGAGGCTCTATTTGCTTTCAGCTTCTTTCATTCCGTCTTCTATCAGTTTCGAAAATTCATCCAACTTAGGAAGAATAATGATTCTGGTTCTACGGTTGGCAGCGCGGCCTTCGGTAGTTTCATTAGTTTTTAAAGGAATGTAATAACTTCTACCAGCAGCAGTCATACGCTTAGGATCTACGCTATAATCGTTTTGCAATACGCGCACCACAGAGGTAGCACGTTTTACACTCAAATCCCAGTTGTCTACCAATACACTATTGCTTATAGACTTATTATCGGTATGGCCTTCTACCATGATGTCGATATTCGGTTTGTTATTTACCACCTTAGCTACCTTGGCTAGCACCTTTTTGGCCTCAGCCGATACTTCATAGCTACCTGATCTGAACAAGAGCTTGTCTGAGATAGAAACATACACCACGCCTTTTTCTACGTTTATCTGTATGTCTTCGTCACTCATATCACCCAATACGCTTTTCAGGCTGGTAACCAAAGCAAGTGTTATCGAGTCTTTTTTGTTTACCGCTTCGTTCAACGATTTTATCTGAAGGTCTTTTTCCTGAAGGCTCTCCAAAGATTTCTCAAGGTTTTGGGCCTCCTTAGTACTTAGTACCGATAGGTTACCAATATTGTTTAGCAATTGGTAGTTGGTACTTTTCAGGTACTCTATTTCGTTCTGGCGATTTTTCTTATCATCTAAGCATTCAGCCAATTGCAGTTTGGCAGTGCTTAAGTTGTTTTCAGTTTCTTGCTGTTTGTCTTCCAAGGCGCTATATTTTTTCTTAGAAACACATGAACTCATTACAGCTGCAAGTAATACTGGGACTAAAAAAACTCTTTTCATAATGGTATAATTGTTATTAATGGTGAAATTAAAAATTTATTCTTCATTGCTCGGTAGAAGAAATTGCGGCTAAGCAATTTTGAGGCCAAAGATTAGGCTATTATTTCATTAACGTTTTTTGTAATTGTTATTGCAATTTCATCTGTAGGAAGGTCATTAGAATCATTGCCAAATGGATCTTCTATTTCCTCGGCAATAAGCTCTAAACTGGCCAGCGCATAAAAGGTGAAAACCGTAATAAGCACCGTACTATAGCCAAATTCGCTTACAAATCCAAAAGGCATGGAAGTAATGTATACGAAGATGAATTTCTTGATAAAAATATTATAGGTGTAGGGTATGGGTGTTTTTTTGATTCTTTCGCAGGCGCCACATATATCCGTAAACTGATGAATATCGTTTAGCAATGCTAAATAAGCTGCTTCGCCAAAGTGGTTTTTTTGATAAAGAGCCACAATACGTTTTTGCATAGCGGATGCTATAAAATTAGGGGCATGGCTGCCTATATCGGTTTTATTCAAAAACTTGGGTAGGCCAGATTTTATTTCTTCAGGGCTAATATCACGCAAATGTTGTTTTAGCACATCAGGGTAGGCGCTAATCAATAGCTTGAGCTCATCCCGCAGTTGCCTTTCGGCAGCTGGTAGTATAGCATCGATTTTTAAAGCCAGATTTCTACTCACATTTACCAATGCTCCCCATTGTTTTCTTCCTTCCCACCACCTGTCGTAAGCCGTATTGGTTCTGAAAACCAAAAGCAGCGAAATAATAAAACCCAACAGCGAGTGTACGATGGTGGTAGAGGCATACTTTAGTTGTAAGATCTCAATTTCGATGTACACTACTATGGCGGTATATACAGCAATAGAGAGCATTACCCATGCTAACTTTCTGAAAGTTTCTTGTTTGTGAAATTTGAAGATTAACCCAAACCAGTCTTTGGGATTGTAGCGAACCATATTGTGTATTGAGATTGGCGAAAGTAACAAAACGATGAAAAAATATTTTTGCGACAAATCGGCAGCAAGTAAAGAAAGGCATGTTTTTCGTGTACGGCTTTCGCACTAAATATGGCTATTTTTGCCCACCCCTGTAAAACAACAATATGTTTAATAATATACTAGAATCACTGTTTGGATCAAAAAGTGGTAGAGACATCAAAGAGCTCAAGCCAATAATTGATAAAGTAAACAAGGAATATGAAGTTTTGAAATCAGTTTCGCATGACGAGCTGAGAGCAAAAACCACCGAACTAAAACAAAGGATAGCTGATAACATCAGCCAGGAAACTACTCGAATAAAGGAGATACAGCAGAAGCTGGAGACGGAGGAAAATATAGAGGTAAAAGAATCGCTGTATGTAGAAATGGATGGGCTGGAAGTAGCCGCCACTGACAAAACTGAGGATCTTCTCCAAGAAATTCTACCATTGGCCTTTGCCATTGTAAAAGAAACTTCGAGACGTTTTTCAGAAAATGAAACCCTAGAAGTACAAGCCACAAATTTTGATGCAGAAATTGCCCATCAGAGTGATGCTGTAGACCTGAAAGGCGACAAAGCAGTTTGGAAAAATAGCTGGACCGCTGCCGGAGCCGAAATAAAATGGAATATGGTACACTACGATGTGCAGCTGATAGGTGGAGCGGTATTGCACAAAGGCTCTATTGCTGAGATGGCAACAGGAGAGGGTAAAACCTTGATGGCCACCCTAGGTATGTACCTAAATGCCCTGCCAGGAAAGGGTGTGCACCTGGTAACGGTAAACGATTACCTGGCGCGAAGAGACTCGGAGTGGATGGCGCCAATATTCCAGTTTCATGGCTTGTCAGTAGACTGTATTGACAGACATAAGCCAAACTCGGAAGAGCGCAAAAAAGCCTACAGGGCTGATATCACCTATGGTACTAATAACGAATTCGGTTTTGATTACCTACGCGACAATATGGCGCGCAGCCCCGAAGATTTGGTACAGCGCCCGCATAATTACGCCATTGTAGATGAGGTGGATTCGGTATTGATTGATGATGCTCGTACTCCATTGATTATTTCTGGTCCAGTAGGAAAAGATAATCGTGCGGAGTTATTCCAATCATTGAAACCTATAGTTTTCCAGCTTGTTTCAGAGCAACGTAAATTGATTGGTAGCTTGTTGCGTGATGCTAAAAAGAAAATAGCAGAAGGATATACTGGCGTGACAGAAGATGGAGGTGGATTGTCATTATTCCAAGTACATAGAGGTTTGCCTAAAAATAG
>JAUICR010000190.1 GCA_030427785.1 Bacteroidia bacterium
TCTGATTTACAAAAAAAGTGTTGGAAGGTATTAAATTATCTTTTCTTACAGCCAAATCGAATGAACTTGATTGGTTCTGAGACAAGGAAATGAAAATTTGCTTGTCATTAAAAACAAGAGAATTTTGAAAATTTAAGTGCAGTTCCTGAAAAGCAGTTCCATTAAAGATTTCTGTTAGTAATTTATTCGGTTTACCATCTTTGCCGACAGAGTAAATTTTTACCGAAACCTTTTTTCCGATGTCATCAGAAAAGTTAACCTTCAATCCTTTTAAAGCATTTTCGTAGAAACTGAACTTTGTAGCGATTTCACAATTCTCTTCATTAAAACCAAAAGTTTCGTTTGTTACATTTGTGTAGGAGAAAAAGTTTGCTGAACTTGTTGGAAAATCCCAAGTTAAAGGAACTGCATTATTGAAATATGAATGAGATATTACATTCTTAGGAGAAAGGTCTTCTGAGATACTAAAGAAATGTAAATTTAAAGGTGCATTTGTCGGACTTTTAATTTCTAGAATATCTGTTTCATTAATTTCTAAATAATACTGAACGACACTTCCAAAAGTTTGTGACGGAATTTCTGCTTGATAAGAATTTTCATTGATGTGTGTCATTTGGGTTTTATTGAAAGTAGAATCTGAACTTAGTTTCCAATTCAGAGACATTGTAGGACTTAGAGATATATTTGAAACTGACGCTTCTATTTTATAAGTGTTTAAAGTATCAGAAGTTGAAGCAAATGGTTTGTGAATTATTTCTTCATTTGTTGAATTTATTAGTTTAACATCATCAATAAAAAATGGGTCAGTTGGTGCAAGAGAGCTACTCACATCATTGCCCTTGGAAATAAATCTAAATTGAAAATGTGAGTGCAAGCCTTCCAATGGAATAGGTAAAATGAAATGAAAAAAATAATTTTCTGGGAAGTATGTTCCGTTTATTACTGAGTTTGGAAGTAATTTCCAGATTTTGTCTTTGTTTAAATACTCAACATAAAATGAATCTTCTGGACCTGAGGAAGCATTTTCATATCCTGTTCTTGAAATTTTATACTCTATGTTTGTGTTCTTATTTTTTAGATTGAAGAAATTAGAAGTAAGAGTGTCACTTTTGTCATTAGTTGATTGAAACATAAGTGCATAAGGTATTGATGGAATGTTTGGAACTTTTGATGAAAATACTAAGCTTAAGTGTGCTTGAAGTTTAGTAATATTAAAAGTCCACTTTGAGGAATCCATAGTTGCAAATTTTTCCTCAAAGGGAAGTTTATTAAATCCAATTACCTTAAAATTATCTTCAATGAAATCATTTATTTTCCAGTCATCAGTTTGTGAGTTAATAAATATTTTGATTTTATATCTTCCAAGTTGGGGATTTTGCCAGTTAAAAGAAACAATTGTAGAATCGAATCCACTTAAAGTAATATTTTGCGTTGGTAAATATTCTATGCTTAAATCAGAAGTATTTTGAATAGTTCCATTTACTAAAAAAGATTCTGAGTTTTGAGTGAAATTTTTAGCCTTTACTTTAAAGCTAATTGTTTGGTCTTGAGGATAAAAAGAGTCAACTTCTCCTGTAATTCCAATGTCATTATTCAAAGGGATTGAAGTAAATTCATCGGCACCAATGTCAGGGGCAAATAAATTTTTTGATTCACCGTATCTACCTCACAAAGGGCTCCAAACGATAACTGAAAACGATCGGCACCCAAAGAAAGCATGCGATCAATTTTTTCTTCAAAATTAAAATGATAGTTGGCCGAAACCTTATACAGTTCTCTAATAGCCTCCTCGTTTTGTATCAATAGTTTTTGAGCATTGCGCTTGTCAGTTACATCAATCAGCGTCCATACGATACCATCCTCAAAATCAAAGGCACCAAATTCTACCACTCTTCGTTCACCACTTTTGGTATAAATAGGGAATAGAAAATTGGAAATAGAACTATCCCCTAAAATATCGCTGTACTGCGCACGCACTATCTCAGCGTTCTCCTTTCCATAAATCACACTAAACCACTCGTCAGGAGAAGATATATCATCTTTGGTGTACTCCAGTATTTGCGTTGTTTTTTGATTCAAATACAGTTTTTCATCTTGCAGCAATACCGCCCCTACAGGTAGGTGTTCTATTATCAGCTTTAAGCGATTTTCGTTTTCCTTTATTTGTTCCTGTATTCTTTCCAGCTTATGCACATACTCCTCCAGCTCTGACTCACGAGACGAAAGTTCCTCCTCTCTTACTTTCAATTCCTCATTCAATTCTCGTTCGTTTTCAAGAGCAGCATTAATGGCTATTTCCTGGGCCTTTCGTTCCGATATATCTACCAGGGTGCCAATAACTCTTGAGGGTCGGTCTTCTTCGTACGAAACCACCTTACCCATTACACGCAGCCAAATTTCTTTACCACTCTTGTGCAAGCCTTTATACTCAAAGTTCAACTCTCCCGAAACATTGGTCATTGCACCTTGATGCACCTTAGAGTTAAAGAATTCTTTATAGTCATCATGCACTGTATTTTTCCAGAACTCTAAGGGGTTTTCTATTTCATTGCTTGCATATCCTAAGAGTTCGGCAAAGGTTTTATTAAGAATCAGGTCATTGTCTTTAATGTTCCAATCCCACATGCCTTGTCTAGAGTTTTCAAGCGCAAGATCTAAACGATCGCTTGCATTTTTCACCTCTTTGGTGGCCACCACCATATCTGTAATATCAGTAACAAATCCTGCCACACTTATCACCTCCGTATCGGTACTCTCTATAGGATTGATGCTTACCTCAAAGTATCGGTTATCTTCTTTTCTCTCAAAATTAAATTTAACCGTTTGCCCAGAAAACGCCTCGTCATACTGGGTTTTCCACGAATTTTCTGCATGAGATGCAAACATTTCAAAAACATTTGTTTCCCCTTCATGTGGTATTTCTCCAATTAACCTTGCAAATTCTATTTTGAAAGCCGAATTACAGGTAAGCAATACCCCCTCTTTGTTTACTGCCCAAATTTCTTGATTGCTGTTTTCCATCAAGGCGTACAGATTGGCCTCACTACTTTCTATTTGAGCTTTTGACTCATCAAGCTGAGCAATGGCCTCTTTTAATTCCTGCTGATTTTTATCGAGTTCTTTATTCAGAATTTTTTGTTGGTCATACGCCTTTTTCCTCCCTTTATTAAGCTTAATGGTGCCCCTTATACCCAACACCAATGAGCCGATAGCGGCAATGCAAATAGCAATAAAGCCAATTAATAGATACTTAAAAAGCGCCTTCTTTTGCAGCGAACCAAGGTTCACCACTAGCCTATTCCACAAACTGAGATTTTCTTCAAGTTGCTTTAAGATTTCCGTTTTTAAAGCAAAAAGCTTGGCCATAATAAGTGCTTCCTGCTCTGAATCAAAGGATGATTCATCACACAAACACCCAGAATTAAAGGTCAGCTGCTTCAGTTCGTTAAGAGAACTCGCACTTTGCCCATACTTGGTATTTATTTCCGCTCTTATATCATCTTGATCAAAGGCATTCAGTAATTTATCCTTCAACTGCTCATTTTCGGTGCTTAATTCTTCCACCTGATTATTGAGGGCTGTACATAGCTCTTTCCTTTCTGAGGGTAAGGAAGTGGAGCTTACCTGCTGAAGGTTAATAACGGCCCGTGTAAGAAGCAATCGCTGCTTAGCAGCCACTAAGGCTTCGTCTACCTGAAGGATTAAATGGCCATTTACCGTTGAAGTTTTGTGATACACGAGCACCCCAATAGCAAATGTGGCTACCAAGAAAATAACGAATAGGATGCTTATGTTTCTGACCTTCAAATTGAGGAGTGTATTATAAATTGATTGGAATCAATACGTTAAAAAAACTTTACATATGCAGTGCTCTTCCTTCGGTTGCATCTAGTGCAGCCTCTTTGATGGCCTCAGCAAACGTAGGGTGAGCATGGCTCATACGCGAAACATCTTCGGCAGATGCGCGATACTCCATGGCTACTACACCCTCGGCTATGAGGTCTGCTGCCCTTGGTCCTATCATGTGCATCCCCAAAATTTCATCAGTGTTTTTATCTGCCAATATTTTCACTAAACCTTCTAAATCCATACTGGCACGAGCTCGTCCCAGTGCCTTAAATGGAAATGATCCTGCTTTGTATTCCACTCCTGCTTCCTTTAGCTGCTCCTCAGTTTTTCCTACCGAAGCTACCTCTGGCCATGTGTACACAACACCTGGAATCAAGTTGTAATTTATATGAGGCTTTTGTCCTGCTATAAGTTCGGCTACCAAGGTACCTTCCTCGCTAGCTTTGTGTGCCAGCATGGCTCCCTTTACTACATCTCCTATTGCGTATATATGAGCATGGTTAGTTTGTAGATTTTCGTTTACCTCTACCCTTCCTCGATCGTCTACTTTAATGCCAGCATTCTCTAAGCCTAGCCCATCAGTATACGGCCTACGGCCCACAGCCACTAAGCAATAGTCACCATCTAAACTTACCTCAGCACCCTTCTTATCAGTCGCTTTTACGGTTACAGTTTTTCCTTTGGCACTTACATCGCTCACCTTATGACTCAGGTAGAATTTTACGCCAAGCTTTTTCAAAACCTTTGTTAGCTCTTTACTCATAGTGCCATCCATAGTAGGAATAATGCGATCCATATACTCTACTACGCTAACTTTAGCTCCAAGGCGTGCATATACGCTACCCAACTCCAAACCTATTACACCGCCACCTATCACTATCAAATGGTCTGGCACTTCTTTCAGCTTTAATGCTTCGGTACTCGAAATGATTCGCTTTTTATCAAATTTGGCAAAGGGCAGCTCAGTAGGCTTACTTCCGGTGGCTATAATTATGTTAGTAGCTTTTATCTTTTCATCGCCATCTTTTTTTGCAACATTGATAGTATGGCTATCTACAAAAGATCCTAGCCCTTCGTACACTACTATTTTATTTTTCTTCATCAAAAATGCCACTCCATCACAAGTTTGATCTACCACTTTTTGTTTGCGGCTTATCATTTGTTCAAGATTGATACTTGGTTCGTTTATCACTATACCATGTTCGGCAAATGATTTATTGGCATTATGAAAATGCTCTGAAGAATCAAGTAGCGCTTTTGAAGGTATGCAACCCACATTTAAACAGGTTCCTCCCAGCGTGCTATATTTTTCTATTATCGCTACTGTTTTTCCTAATTGTGCTGCTCTAATAGCCGCTACATATCCTCCAGGTCCTGAGCCAATAATGGCCACATCATATTCGGTCATTTCTTTGTTTTTTGCAATGAAGCAAAAATAGAAAACGTACTGAGTATAAAGCGAGATTTAAACAGATAATAACTGTGGAAATGACAGGAAATGAACACCCTAATGCTCAGTGAATAAGAACTTAGAAACGAAGAAAATTTATGAATCTAACCTTTAAGTTTTACCCGGATCCTCCCCTTTTTTCGGCAAATTCCAGAATTGACAAAGTCATAGAAATCCTAATATTCGATTTTATCTTTTATTTGCCCAACAAATCTCAAAGTGCAGCTCAATGAAATTTTATGCAATAATGGGCCTATTTTTCTTGGTGTTTTTTTCGGCTTGCGAAAAGCCTCAGAAAGAAGGACCATTTAAATTGAACTTAAAAGTTGCACCCTCTGTTGAGCATGGCGATCCACTAAGTGTGTCAGTATATCGTAAGTATAGTGAATACAATTATGAGCTAAAATTGGCAAATGGAACGACCGTATTTTCAGCAAGCTACACCATAGGCTCGGTAGATAGAAAAGACCGAGGGTGGTACAAGGTAATTGCCACGCATAGTACTACAGGCCAGGTGTATGCAGACTCCATGTTTGTAGAAGTTACGTACTCCTCAATGCCGTGCAATCCTAGTCCCAATCGTATAAGTATTGAAAACTACTCTGGCTTTGACGGATATTACACGAGCGAAATCGTGCAAGTAAATGGTCTTTTTACGGTATTGGCTACCAATTTTTTAGGCGATGAAATCCGAATAGTTTTTGATCAAATTGAAAGACCTACCGAGGATGGTGTTTTCTTTTTGCCGATAGATCTGCAAAACTTAAATCAAAGGCGCACTTCGGTTAGACTGCGAGATAATTTGGGAGGATTTTTCAATTCGCCTATGTATGTTGATTATGACGAACCCGTTTTTGTACATCATAGCAATGGCAAGTCATACATCACTTTTTGCGATGCTAACATTTACCAATTTGGCCTAAAGCTTACTGGAACCATTGAATTTTAAATGTAACCGAACCTCAAAAAATGAAGATTTTTAAAATAGCTATACTACTGACCCTAAGTATTCTTATGGGCTCCTGCGATAAACTTGATGGCGAAGAATACGAGGGCAAATTTCGATTAGAACTTAGGGGAGATACTTTGGTGAAACATGGCGAACCCTTGTCAGTATATGTGGAGAAAACCTTTCGGGATTACTATTATGAATTCTTTGTTCCCGGAATATCTAATGGATTTTCAGGAAGCACATATACCGTAGAAAAAGCAAGCCTTGCTGATGAGGGCTGGTACAAAGTGCATGCCTATAATGATGGACTAGTAGCCGCAGATTCTCTTTACGTGAGTATAAGGCCTGACTCTATACCCTGTACCCATACCGTAAATCAGCTTACCTCTAATACAAGCATGAGCTTAAATTTTTACGGTGTAGGTGGGCGCAATTTTTCAGACGATTACATTGTAGATGCCAATGCTGTAGGTGGAGACTTGAGTTTTACATTTAGCAAAATGAACAAACAACCTATTGCAGGAACCTACAAATGTGTGGCTCAATCAAGCTTTGCTCAATATGGCGAAGTAA
>JAUICR010000191.1 GCA_030427785.1 Bacteroidia bacterium
GAAAGTACGGCTTGAAGGTAACGGCAAGCTATGCACTTAGCACAAGCCTGGATAAGCAGTTTGAAGATGCGAATGGAAACCGTTACGATCGACCGCTATACAACCCCGCTGACACCACGCCTACAGGTGAGTATACCGAAATTGGTACCGATGGCTATGCTACAGAAGTACTAGGAGTAGGCCCTACTAAATACTTTCACGATTTTCATGTAGAGGTAAAAAAGACGCTAAACAAAAAACTAAAAGGAACCTTTACCTATTACAATTTCCTTTTCAATAACGACTTTCAGCGCAAAGGAGCCAATGACTATAACGTGTGGAAAAACGGTGAAGAATCGCACATTTACAATATAAATGCTGGAGTGATAGAACTCTTGTATAAAATAAAACCCAAGCACTCACTTAGGGCCGAAATTCAAGGCTTATTTACCAAAGAAGACCGTGGAGACTGGGCCTTAGTACTATTAGAATACTCCATTGCCCCACATTGGTTTATTGCTTTTCAGGATGCTTATAACTATGGTAATCCTGATCCGAATTTGCAAATTCACTATATTAACGCTACCGCTGGGTATACTATAGGCACTACCAAGTTTCAATTGGGCTATGGCCGTAGGCAAGCTGGTGTATTTTGTATAGGTGGTATTTGTCGTACTGTGCCGGCATCAAGCGGTGTAACTATTGGAATAACAAGTAATTTTTAGACCATGAAAAAATTAGCCTTATTTACCCTTGTTCTTTTTGCAATTCAAGCTTGTGATGTGATAGATGAACCCTTGAAAGACCCTTATGGTTTTATTCAAGTTCCATTAACGAATAAAGTAGTATTGATAGAAGAGTTTACGGGTGTACAATGTACCTTTTGTCCTGCAGGAGCGAGAAAAATTTCTGGCTATCTAAAAGCTTATCCCGAGAATGTGGTAGCTGTAGCCATGCACGTGAGCGGATTTTCTACGCCCTACCCCGGAGACCCAAGCCTGAAGGTAGATGAAGCGCAAACTTTCTACGAAAATCTAGGGTCAGCAGGATTGCCACAAGCACTGATTGATAGAGAAGGATACCCTGTGGATGTCTTTAAAAATCCGGCCGATTGGAATACCGTTTTGGTTGATGAACTAATTAAGCCTTCTGAGTTCACTATTACGTCTGACTTTAGCTATAACTCAAGTGATAGCACCTTCGAATTGGATGTGGATGTTTTAAGTCTTTCTGAATTGAGTACAGCACCCATTTACCTTACGGCCTATTTGTTAGAAGACAGTATTGTGACCAAGCAATTGGACAATGGCCAAACGATAAATGGTTATGTTCAAAATCATGTGTTTCGCAGCTCGTTTGCAGGAATGAATGGCCAGGAAATATCTAATGGTACTGCACTAGCGGGTCAAACCTACACTAGAAAATATAAGCTAAAGGCAGATCCGGTATGGAGAACCGATAAATGTTCGGCTGTAGTTTTTGTGTACAACTCAGTAACCCAGGAAGTTTTACAAGCACATAGTGCAGGCGATCATTAAACATATTGTACTCGCACTATTATTGGGTATAGCATTTAATAGTAATGCCCAAAAATTTGAAGGCGGTGTGTACTTTGGCCTCACCACAAGCCAAATAAATGGTGATAACCTTAGTGGGTACAATAAAGTGGGTATGAACCTAGGATTTCAAACTGCGCTACCCATTGGAGAAAATGCCAAGTTTCAGTTTGAATTAGCGTTTATTAAGAAAGGTGCCAAAGAGGTTCCTAGCGATACCAGTAATTTTTACAAAGCTTCATTAAACTATATTGAGATTCCATTACTTTTTCAATACCGATGGAAGTACCTGTCTTTTGACATTGGCCCTGGTCTTGATATCCTTGTAAGTTCAAAAGAAGAATGGGACGGGTTTCCACAAGCTAGTGACCCTCCATTTACAGGGGTAAATATTGTAGCCATAGTGGGGGTCAATTGGCATTTTTCTGAAAAATGGTATCTGAGTTTGCGCACCAATAATTCGCTGAGTGTAATACGCGAAGGGAACGCCAATCCTGGTGATAATCCTTCTATTATTCGATTTGGTCAATATGGAATGCGAAACATTGTGCTGAGTACCGCCCTCGTGTATCACTTCGACAGCAAAGAATAGAACTATTCCTGTTTCAGAAAATCAATGTTTTGCTTAAGGCCAGTAAACTTAGCCCGCTTTACTGCAGATTTGCGAAACACCTTTTTGAAAACATCCTCTGTTATTTCTTCCCATTCCCGTTTATCCATTCTTAGCAAATCAGGGTGTGGTGCAAATTCAGCAACCTTAGTGGGAGTAGAAAAGCGATTCCACGGACAAACATCCTGGCAAATATCACAACCAAAGGCCCAGCCTTCCATTTGATTTTTGAAATCATTTGGAATCATATCCTTAAGCTCTATAGTTAAGTAAGAAATACATTTAGTAGCATCTACAACCTGTGCCTGCACTATGGCCCCCGTAGGACAGGCATCTAAGCACCTGGTGCAAGTTCCGCAATGATCGCTAGTTGGGTTATCTGGGGCTAATTCCAAATCCAAAATCAATTCTCCAATAATGAAAAAAGACCCCGATTTTTTATTTAACAACAAACTGTGCTTTCCTGTCCATCCAATACCTGCCTTCTCAGCCCAGGCTCTATCCATTACCGGTGCCGAATCTGTAAAAGCTCTTCCCTGCACCTCCCCAATTTCTTGTTGGATAAATTGACTTAACTCCTTAAGCATCCTTTTGATTACAAAATGATAATCTTCGCCATAGGCATACTTGGCTATCTTAGGAGCATCCAGCTTACTCTGAACTTCAGACGGATAATAATTTAACAGAACAGAAATAACAGATTTTGCCCCATCTACTAGCTTTGTAGGGTCAAGCCGTTTATCAAAGTGATTTTCCATCCACTTCATTTCTCCGTGATAACCATTGCTCAACCATTCTTCTAATCGGGGTGCCTCTGCCTCTAGAAATCCAGCCTTAGAAATTCCGCATTGCAGAAAACCCAAGCGCTTGGCTTCGGCTTTTATTAGTTGCGAATATTTTTCTGGATTAGTCAAACAATCCTCCTTGAGATTGTGGATTTTCGCGATCGAGATGCTTGTAGGCCTTGTCAGTAACAATACGTCCGCGCTGCGTTCGCATAATAAAGCCTTCCTGTATCAGAAAGGGCTCGTACACCTCCTCTATAGTTCCTGCTTGCTCACTTACCGCTGTAGCAATAGTCCCTACTCCTACTGGTCCTCCCTTAAATTTATCTATGATGGTGGTCAAAATTTTATTGTCCATTTCGTCCAAACCATACTCATCTACATTAAGAGCATGAAGCCCGAAACGTGCTATTTCTAAATTAATAGAACCATCTCCTTTTACTTGTGCAAAATCTCTAACCCTTCGCAATAAAGCATTAGCTATACGTGGGGTTCCGCGGCTTCTGCGGGCTATTTCTATAGCGGCATCACTATCTATTCGCACCTTTAGTATTTCGCAAGAGCGCTCTACTATAGTAGAAAGCAACTCAGTGGTATAATATTGAAGCCTGCTGTTTATTCCAAAGCGAGCTCTTAAAGGCGATGTCAATAAGCCCGACCTGGTAGTGGCACCGATAAGCGTAAAAGGATTTAGATTGATCTGAACGCTTCGGGCATTTGGGCCACTTTCTATCATAATATCAATTCTGAAATCCTCCATAGCTGAATAGAGGTATTCCTCCACTATGGGGCTCAGGCGATGTATTTCATCTATAAACAGCACATCGCGTTCCTCAAGATTAGTAAGTAGTCCGGCTAAGTCACCTGGTTTATCTATTACAGGCCCTGAGGTTATTTTAAGGTTTACATCCAGCTCGTTTGCCAAAATATGGGCTAGGGTGGTTTTACCCAATCCGGGAGGGCCATGCAACAACACATGATCTAAGGCTTCTTCGCGTTGATTTGCTGCCTGAACAAAAATCTGAAGATTCTCTAAAACCTTTTCCTGGCCCGCAAAGTCATCAAAACTTATGGGCCTAAGTTTCTTTTCTATTTCAAACTCCTCAGAGGATAAATGCTCCGCATCCATTAGCCTGTCCATCTCTTACAATTTTTACAAATATAGTGGGAACAACTGCAGCGATATTTAATCACAAAAAAAGGTTTTCAAGAATAAGCATGGGAGTTAATCAGTTTTTTGAGTATCTGTTATCGTTAAATTCGCAATACCCAAAATTCTGTTTAACTAATTTTTTCTACTATGAAGAAAATATACTTGCTACTTGCAGCTATGGCCTCTTACGGTCTACAAGCACAATACACTCAAAACTTTGACACCCTTACCGTGGGAGACTACATAGGCGTGGAAGATCCTAACTGGACAACATGGAGCGGTGTAACCGGTACCACCGAAGACGCAAAGGTAGATGCTGCGCAAGCAAGCAGTGGAAACAATTCACTCTATTTTAATTCAACATTGGCAGCTGGCGGTCCGCAGGATGTCGTATTAGAATTTGGTGCAGCTCATAACACTGGCAACTTTGTGTATGAGCATGACTTGTATATACCGGCCGGAAAAGGTGCTTATTTCAATTTTCAAGCTGAAACTACCATTGGAACTACCTGGGCTGCCGATTTTAACTTTACACAAGATAGCATCATGATTGTTGGCCACCAATCCATCAATGTAATAGAAGTATCCTACCCTGTAGCTGTTTGGTTTACCTTTAAAATGGAAGTAGACCTAAACACCAACACCTGGGAAGTATTAATCAATGGTGTTTCGCAAGGAACCTTTCAAAATGACGAAAATCAAATTGCTTCTATTGATATCTACCCTACCAATGGAACCAGCGTGGGAGGTAATAATCTATCTACCTTTTGGGTAGATGATGTAAGCTTTGCCCATACACCATTTACCTTACCCACAGTAAATGCTGCAGCCTATTATATTGATATGGGTAATGTAACCATAGTAGGGGCTAACAATGTACCTACGGTTCAAATTAGAAACTTAGGCACTACAGCTATCACATCTTTTGATTTACAAATAGATTACAACGGAAATCAAATTACCGAAACCGTAACTAATGTAAACATCCCTTCGATGGGTACTTATGCTGTAGATATGAGCTCAGGAATATTGATTAGTAGTAATTCTAACAGCATTACCGCCACGGTATCAAACGTAAACGGAATGGGAGCTGATGGCAATGCTGCTGACGATAGCAAGACAATTGGTTTTAAGCCGATAGTTCCTGCAGCTGGCAAAATGGTGATAGTGGAAGAAGGAACAGGCACGTGGTGTGGATGGTGCCCTCGCGGTACAGTAGCCATGGATTATTTGGCAAGAGACTATCATGGTTTTGCACAAGGTATAGCTGTGCACAATGGCGACCCAATGGTAAATGCTGTGTATGACGCGGGTATAGGTGGCCTCATATCTGGTTACCCAAGTGCCCTGGTAGATAGAGAAGCTGATATAGACCCTAGTGCTATTTGGGATGATGTAAATACAAACCTTACCGAAGCACCAACAGCCTTTTTGGTAAACGGTGCTCGTTTTGACAGCGCTACCGGTGCCCTTGAAGTTTCAGTAACTGCAGATTTTAAAGCTACCGCCACTAATGGATGGAAAATGGCCTGTGTGCTTACCGAAGACAGTGTAAAAGGAACAGCAAGTGGCTACGGACAGACCAATTATTATGCTGGTGGTAGCAATGGCGACCTCATTGGCCCTGATGGTATCAATTGGGCCACCTTGCCAGGTACAGTACCTGCCAGTCAAATGATCTATCACCATGTAGCTAGGGCCATTAGTCCAGGTTTTGGTGGAAATACCAAAAGTTTTCCTGCAGTAGTAAATGTAAATGACGTTCACACGGTGAACTTCTGGTTTCCGCTAGACCCCAATTGGAACTTGGAAAACATGCATGTAGTGGGAATGCTAATTAAACCCAATGGACGTATTGACAATGGAAGTGGAACAACGATAGCCGAAGCTATAAGCAATGGTTTTGAAAGCGGACAAAACGTATCTATCGCCCAAGTGCTGCTAGGCCCTGATGCTAAGGTTAGATTGTTTCCTAACCCAACCCAGCTGGGCTATACCAATATAGAAGTGAATCATAAGGTAGCTGCCGTAGATGTATCGGTAATAGACATGTCAGGTAAAGAAGTATTTGCTAAAACCTATTCGAACCATCAAACGGAAGACCTTATAGAACTTAATACCCAAAACTGGAGTGAGGGCATTTACATTGTAAATGTAAAAGGAAACGACTTTACAGAGTCGCACCGCTTGGTGGTAAAATAATATCAGATTTCATCTTTTAGAAAAATCCCATCTATGTAAATCTGGATGGGATTTTTTTTTCCTAAAACAACGTTTTCCGGGCTAAAGAAAATTAAACACCAATAATCTCCCTATGTAAAGCAGTCTTTTCAAACTGTGAAAGACATTGAAGAGAAAAACTGAAAGCTTGATCATCTTACAATAAATTTTGTAAGATTAAAATTAAGGATTATATTCACTTCGATTTTGCAAAGTCAACCATTGTATAATTAATTTTTAAAACCTTGAAAATGAAAAATGTTCATTACCCCCCCCCCGCAGTTTAAATATCATTAAGAAAAGTGTCGTGTTCTTTGCATTGCTTTTCCTCTCTTCCTTTAGCATGTTGGCTTATCCCGTTATCGAAGCGGAAGTTTACAGCATCGATAATCACGATTTCTGCTCGGGTTCTACCGTTGTAACTGG
>JAUICR010000192.1 GCA_030427785.1 Bacteroidia bacterium
TGATGATGAACACTTTAGAAAAGATATTTATGCTAAGTAATGTTTGGAAGGCCATGGGCCTTATTTTGATTTTAGGTGCCTGTGGTGGCGCCAAGGAAACTACAGCCCCAGTAGCTGTAGAAGAAAAAACTTATGCCGATCAAAGATTGATGGCTACTCTATGGATGCAGCAATCTGGAGAAGCAGAATTGTTGTGTAGACAAGGGTTTGAGCTTGCATGGATTAAACTTCAGGAAAATTACAAAGGTTATAATGGCGATGGTCAGCTTGCAGTAATTGTAGATATAGATGAAACCATTTTGGATAACAGCCCGTACGAAGCAAGAATAGTACTTGATAATGAAAATTATGCTTCGGAGAGTTGGAATGCATGGGTGATGGAGGCCAGTGCGCCCTTAGTTCCGGGGGCTCAAGATTTTTTACAAAAAACAGCAGATATGGGGGTGGTTGTGTATTACGTTTCTAATAGAAAAGTAAGCCAGCTTGACGCTACCATCCAAAATCTTCTAAAGTTTAATTTACCATTTGCAGACCCTGATCATGTGTTTTTGAAATCAGAAGATGGAGATAAAACCGAACGTAGGGATCGAGTTAAGTTTACCAATACAGTATTGCTGTATGTAGGTGATCAATTGACAGATTTTAGTCAGGAACTAGAAATGATAGAACAAGAAACATTTGAATACAATTCGGAATTGCTAGCAGAGGTAATGAAGTATTTTATTATTCTTCCCAATCCTATGTATGGTGGCTGGGAAAGTGGATTGTACCGCAATAGGCCTGGGCTTACCAATGAACAAAAAAATGAAATCAGATTGAGGGCGCTCAATCCTCAGTATCAGACAAAAAAATGAGGGTATTAGTTCAGCGAGCGAGCGAGGCTTCGGTGCTGATAAATAATGATGAGCTACAGCAAATTGGTCAAGGACTGGTGGTGCTTGTGGGCATTGAAGGCGAAGATGGTGTAGAAGACGTTAGTTGGCTGGTGAGTAAGGTGTGTTCACTGCGGATTTTTGGTGATGAAGAGGGCAAGATGAATCGTTCCCTTTTAGATATTAAGGGTGAACTTTTGATTATTAGTCAATTCACCCTACACGCATCTACCAAAAAAGGAAACAGGCCCAGTTATATCCAAGCGGCAAAACCAGAAGTGGCTATTCCCTTGTATGAGCATTTTATATCCTTATGCGAAAAGCAATTTCCCAATAGAGTAAAAACAGGAAAATTTGGAGCTGATATGAAAGTCTCGTTGGTAAATGATGGCCCGGTTACCATTTGGATGGATTCGAAAAACAGAGAGTAGAATGGCAGAAGGAATAAAAGAAACACAGGCGGTGGTAGATCAGTGGATTAAGAACCACGGAGTACGCTATTTTAATGAACTTACCAATATGGCACAGCTTACCGAAGAGGTAGGTGAGGTGGCCCGTATTATCGCCAGGCGCTATGGTGAGCAAAGCGAAAAGGAAAGTGATAAAGCCAAAGATTTGAGCGAAGAGCTAGCCGATGTATTGTTTGTAACGATTTGTTTAGCCAATCAAACGGGAGTGGACCTTCAGGCTGCTTTTGATAAAAAAATGGACGTGAAAACTAAACGTGATCACGATCGTCATCAAAATAACGAGAAGCTGAAAAAGTAGTATATAGTGCGCAGTAGTCAGTTTGGAGTGTTATAATATGAGAACGGTACAGACATCAAAGCAAGAATATAGACGATTCCTAGCTGACAATTTCAAAGGGCTAAGGTTGAGGGCGCCTTTGTTTTATAGCTGGGACATTGGACTTCGGTTTAACTTACAAGTTGGCGCAACAAACACTGATGAATATTTTAAAGAAGTTACAAGACGATCTTCGACCATTTTTGAAAGTGCATTTGATAGTTCTGACAAGTTGTTCTTGGTTTATATGGACTATAAATATAAACGCAGGAAAGTAAGATTTTCAAACTTTACATTTAATCAAATTGCTGATCTCGAAAGGGAGGAAATTAGCTTCTCAAGGGAGACAAGGCTATACGAGGCTGATGACAAATTTGATGTGAGAAATGTTGCAATAATTAAATTAACAGTTAACAGAATTAACTATAAAAATATTCTTTCTGCGATCGGGCATATGGACTTTCCTCCAAGACAACCCAGACTTGATAAAAATGGCTTTTTGACAAACAAAGAAATATACTTTCTAAACATTGACAAAAGACTCATTTTTCATATGTATGACGATAGAGGACTTGATGTTATTTCGGCTGACAAACAAACAATAATTCCAATCTATAAAAAGCACAACGACTGGCTACTTGACCATGACAGAGAAAGGATTAACAAGCAGTTTGAATGAAAAATGCCCAATAAGAAATGTCTCAGAAATAAAATGATCTGTGATATCTGTGCAATCCGTGACCAAAATGAGTTACAACTTCACTTTCACTCCAGCCCAAACCCATGCTCCTGGTAGTTCTACATTTCCACGGTCGTAATAGGTTTTGTTCAATAGGTTTTCTACCGTAGCATTTATTTCAAACTTTTTTAATTGATAGCTCAATCTTGTATTTACTAAAAATACTAATGGATAAGCAGTCAACTTATTTAGTTCTGCATCCAAATAATCCCCATTTCTATCTTGTACACTTAATGAATAGTTCCAATGGAATTTGCCGTAGAAAGTATGCTGAGCATTAAGTACAAACTTGTTTTTGAGGTAGTCAAAAACGTATAAAGATTGATAGTCAAAATTTTCGGTATCGGTAGTAAGAAAGCTATAGCCAAGCTCCAGATAGTCCATATTTATTAATGCCATTAAATCATTTTTCAGCAACCTGAAAGTTGCGTCAAGCCCGCTAAAGTTGACTTCAGAAATATTGCTGGCCAGCAAATCGCATGTGTCGCAATATTGTACCCAGTCTATAATATTGGTTCCGTTGCGTCTAAAGACACTGACATTGAAAAAATAAGTAGAGCTTAAGTATTTGTACCCTATTTCATAATTCATCGATTCCTCGGGTTGCAAATCTTTGCTACCTACAGCTCCACCAAGCTTATAATACAGATCAGTGTAAGACGGCAGCCTAAAGGAGCGATTTACCGAACCGTAGATTTTTTGGCGATTGTTAAAATTGTATCCTGCTGTAATGGCCGGATAAAAACCGGCATCGTATTGCGTATTGTAGTTGAAAAGCAAAGCTGCTGATAAGTCAAATCTGTGGATGGTTTTGCTTTGCTCGGCAGCTAATGATACATTATTACGAGAATCTCCCAAATTGTAAAAACCACGGCTTCCTTCTATATTAATTGGAGCTTCAAGGCTTTCGCCAAGATTATTACTTACAATTCCTTCGTATCTAAAATCTCCAGAAAGAGAAGTAGTACCCCATTGGCTTGTTAATGATAAATCCATTTTTCCACCAAGTATATCGCTGCGGTGGTAGTTATGACCTTTGTACCATGTGGCCGCAGTGTCGGTTCCTTTTATAAACAGGCTATTATCATATTGGTAAAAATCGTCTCCTTCGCGATAAAGTTGAAATTCATCCCAATTTCGCCTCCAGTACACCTCACGGTTTATAGTTACTTTTCCATCTGTTTTGAGCCCAGCGCTAAGAAAAAGCGTTTTTGTTTTCTCGTATTGTTCAGGAAAATTAGTGGAGTAAAAATTTTGAGCGCCAAAGTTTTGCCAGCTATATCCACCAGTAAAGTGCAATTCGCTGTTGCCAGTTTTAATCACGCTATTAGCCGAAATATTTGATTGGTCAAAGTCGGTATTCGTTTTAAAACCATCTGATGTAGCGGTATTGATGGCTACAGATGTGCGATGTTTTTCGCCCACCAATGATTGTGAAAAACCCAATTTGTAGGAGTTATAACTGCCGTAGTCGAGGTTGAGACGAGTAGCGTCTTTTGTGGCAGTTTTGGTAATAATATTAATAGCCCCGCTAAAAGCTGTTGCTCCAAAAATATAAGATCCGCCACCCAATAGGATTTCAATTCGTTCAATTTCCTCTTTTGCCACAGGAAGATTCATCAAGTGATGCCCTGTTTGTGGGTCTCCCAGTCGTACACCGTTTATCAACACCAATACTTGTTCAAAAGTACCGCCTCGTATACTGAGGTCAGTTTGGGTGCCGTAGCTTCCTCTTTGGCGGGCGTCTACGCCTATTGCAAAGTCTAATAATTCGGCAACACTTTCTACAGGAGCATTTGATATTTCTTCGCCTTTTAGCACAATTACATTTCTATTGGCATCCATCAAGCTTACTTGAGTTTTGGAGGCCGAGACCAAAACAGTGTCTAGTATTTCATCTTGTGCCACAGCCGATAAGCTGAGCAGTACAAATCCTGATAAGAGTAGTTTTTTCATGTTTTTGTTATAGGATGAGAGTACAATTTTTTTCAGCGGGCGAAAGTAAAATTATTGTGATACTGACACTATTCTTCGGTGTTTTTTTCGGGATTAAAGTGAAGGTGTACAAAGAGCATTTTCATATTATTTTAGCCAGATGATTTCGAACGAACAATTGCAAGAACTTGACAAGCGATTAGAAGCTTTAAAGTCTTACTTGGATATAGAGGAGAAAAAAATTCTCATTCATAATGAGGAGGAAAAAACGGGTTCTCCTGATTTTTGGAACGACCATGAGGCGGCCGAAGCCGTGATGCGAAAAATCCGTGGCTTAAAGTTTTGGGTAGAAGCCTATGAAGGAGCTTTTGCGCAAAGAGAAGAGCTTACCGTGGCCTTAGAGTTTTTGGAACTTGGCGAAATGGAAGAGTCCGAAATTGAAAAAATGTATGATGGGGTTTTGAAAATTGTGGAAGACCTGGAGTTTAAAAATATGCTGTCGGGCGAAGAAGATAAGCTGAGTGCCGTGCTTCAGATAACGGCTGGTGCAGGCGGAACAGAAAGCTGTGATTGGGCCAATATGCTGATGCGAATGTACTTGCGTTATGCAGAGCGAAATGATTATAAAGTGCGTGAAATAAACTACCAAGCTGGCGATGTAGCGGGTATCAAAACTGTAACTTTAGAAATAGATGGCGAGTACGCTTTTGGTTACCTAAAGGGTGAAAATGGAGTACATCGTTTAGTTAGGATTTCACCATTTGACAGCAATGCCAAGCGCCATACTTCATTTGCCTCGGTGTACGTTTTTCCATTGGTAGATGAAACTATTGAGATTGATGTAAATCTTTCGGAAATAGAATGGGACACATTCAGATCGGGTGGTGCTGGCGGACAGAATGTGAACAAAGTGGAGACGGGTGTTCGATTGAAACACAAACCTTCTGGAATAATCATTGAAAATACCGAAAGCCGTTCGCAGTTGCAGAATAAGGAAAAGGCCATTCAGCTGCTGAAGTCTCAATTGTATGAAATAGAGATGGAAGCTAAGAATGAGGCACGTGCCGAAATAGAAGCGGGAAAGAAGAAAATAGAATGGGGTTCGCAAATCAGAAACTATGTAATGCATCCTTATAAGCTGGTAAAAGATGTGCGTACAGGTCAAGAAACCAGCAATGTAAGCGATGTGATGGACGGTGATTTGGAGGACTTCATTAAAGCCTTTTTGATGCAGGAAGGTAAAGGAGTAGATCAGCAGGAAAACTAATCGATAACAAAGTGAGATGGGTAGCTGGCGAGTTGTGGTTGCCGCTTCATCTAATGTGCTTTTACATCTTGCCTTAATATCAATATATTAGGAGATTTTAAAATTGAAACTTGACCAGATTTTTTAACATAATTCTTCTTGTTCTAGGAATTGCATCAAGCCTGCTTGGGCAGCACAATAGCTTTATAGAAAATAAAGGGCAGTGGGCGGAGAATTTTGATTACAAATACCTTTTTGGAAATGGTTCGGTTTTTATAGATGAAAGTGGGATGACTGTCCACTTGGTACATCCTGATGATATAGGAAGTACTCACCCCAATAAATCTGCTTCTCAACTTTTGCTCGATTACAGCAGGCACCATGCTTATAAGGTGCATTTTGTAGGAGCAAATCTTGCTTGCAAAAAAACCGGTGCAAAACCCCTTGACACTCATCACAACTATATTTTGGGTAATGACCCAGCCCGGTGGCAAAAGAATGTGCCTTTGTATCAGGAGGTAATTTATCACAACATTTATCCCAACATAGATTTGAAGTACTATTTCTCAGCCGAGGGAAATTTGAAGTATGACTTTATAGTTCACCCCAAAGGTGACCCAGGAGTGATAAAGTTGAAATACGAAGGAGCAGATGATTTAGATCTGGTGTACGGAAACCTTATGGTTCGCACCAGTATCGAAGATGTTTTGGAATCGGCTCCATATAGCTATCAGCTGGTAGAAGAAGAAAAAAAGAAAGTAAACTGCGAGTACCAATTGGATGGAAATTTGCTTAGCTACAAGGTTAGCAGGTATAAGAAATCTGAGACTTTGATTATTGATCCCATGTTGGTATTTAGTAGTTATACAGGGGCAAAAGCCGACAACTTTGGGTTTACAGCTACGCCTAGTGCAGATGGTAGTTTGTATGCAGCAGGAATAGTGTTTCTAACTACCGGCACCTATCCTACTACCATGGGAGCTTTTCAACAAACTCGCGGAGGTGGGGGAATCGATATTGCTATCACTAAATTTTCTTCAGACGGATCTAATCTAGTATACTCCACTTATTTGGGAGGTGCTGGTAATGAGTTGCCCTTTAGTTTGTACGAACGAAGAGATGGTTCATTGGTTATTCTTGGGGTTACAGG
>JAUICR010000358.1 GCA_030427785.1 Bacteroidia bacterium
TTGTGGAATAGTAACCATATTACCATCTCTTTGCGCTCTATAATGTGGCGATAGAATCTCCACATTGGCTTCATTAAAAGCATCCTGAATATTGGCATGCAGCTCTGAGTACGTTTTTGAACCTTTATCTGGCACCTTGGTATGAGCGTTTATCTGATAGCTTACATAATAATCATCTAAGCTAGTTTGAAATACAAATGGCGAAGGTTCTTTCTCTACCAATTCGCACTTAAGTGCAGCACTTATTAATAGCTCATGTACCTGTTTCCAGGGCACATCATAGCCTATGGTTACGGTAGAGTGAAGTATCAATCCTAGCTCCTGAGCACTAGAACTATAATTTATTGTACTGCCATTGAGCACTGCCGCGTTCGGAATTGATATGTCTTCATTTTTGATAGTTCGCACTCTGGTAACCAGCATCGTTTTTTGAATAACATCACCGGTTACATCTCCAATTTTTACTCGATCACCCAATTTAAATGGTCGCATATAGGTGATGACCAAACCGGCAATAATGTTGCTTATAGCAGAAGATGAACCCAAGGAAATAAGTAATCCAAAAAACACACTCACTCCCTTGAATACGGGAGAATCGCTACCCGGTAAGTAAGGAAAGATAATAACGAAGGCAAAAGCATAGATGATAACCCTTAGCAAATTAAAAGTAGGTAGTGCCCAATCGGGATAAAAGCCCGGCAACACCAGCTTTCCTCTTTGTACTTCGGTAGTCAAAAACTTAAGAAAGCGCACAACATACACTGTGGCTGTCATGATTACGGTAATAGTAATTAGCTCAGGTATGAAGCCTACTATGCTTTTCAGCATATTGGTAAGCGGATTGGTAACATAGCCTAATAAGGTGCGTGCCACCCCTTCGGTAGTTGGAAAAATGCTAAAAATAATGGGCAAGGCGATGTACATAATGACTAGTATCACCAGCCATTTTATCACATTCAATAACCACTTGGCTAATTGAAATTCACGCTCAGGCGTCAAAAACTCGTAATCTCTGAGTTTGATGCCTTTCATGTATTTATTTCCCGATAAAGCTATTTTGGTTACTAATTTGCTAAAACCGCGGTTTAGCATTTTTATCATAAAGTAGAGAATGATTGCTACCAAAAGAATTAAAGCAAACCGCAAAGTTGTTTTGTACACTCCAGTTTCTGATTTGTACTCCAAAATTGATGCGCCCAATATGTTCACATACTCTGTAGCTACTACCTCTATGGGTTTGTCCAACCAAAATGCATCGCGCTCATTTATGGTCATCACTATCATATCGCTATACATTACATCATAGCCCTCTTCCGTTTCAAACTTGTTTAGCAATTCTATATCAAAAGTGTGATCATCGCCTAGCTTGGCCAATTTTTCTTCTACCCTAGTGGCACGTTCGGAGGGTGAAAAAGGCCCCAGCTTAGAGTAAAT
>JAUICR010000193.1 GCA_030427785.1 Bacteroidia bacterium
CGTCATATTAAGGATCGCCTGGCTAAAGAGACTGAGAAAAACTTGGCATTGCGTGTAGAAGAAACCGATGCTGCTGATACTTTTAGAGTATTTGGTAGAGGTGTTCTCCACTTGTCAGTGCTTATCGAAACCATGCGTAGAGAAGGTTATGAATTGCAGATTGGTCAGCCTCAGGTTATTATTAAAGAGATTGACGGGGTAAAGCACGAGCCGATAGAGGAATTGAGTATTGATTTGCCAGAAGAAGTAAGTGGTAAAGCCATAGAAGCAATTACTTTGAGAAAAGGTGAAATGCTTCAGATGGTTCCTAAAGGTGATCATATGCATCTTGAATTTGAAGTGCCTTCCAGAGGTATCATAGGGTTGAGAAACTACCTTCTTACAGCTACAGCAGGTGAAGCCATTATGTCGCACCGATTTAAAGAGTTTCAACCTTTCAAAGGCCCAATCCCTGGTCGCCAGAATGGCTCGCTTATCGCATTAGAAACCGGAACAGCAATCCCATTTTCATTAAGCAACCTTCAGGATAGAGGTAAGTTTTTTGTGCCAGCCAATCAAGATGTGTACGAAGGGCAAGTAATTGGCGAGAACAATCGTGCCGGAGATTTGACGGTAAATGTTACAAAGCAAAAGAAGATGTCAAACATGCGTTCTTCGGGTGCTGATGATAAAGTTAGAATTGCCCCTCCAATTGTCTTCTCACTTGAAGAAGCATTAGAATATATCCAAGCGGATGAATTGGTGGAGGTAACTCCAAAATCTATACGCTTGCGTAAAACCTTCTTGAAAGAACACGAAAGAAGAAGATTAGGTAAATAGCAAAAAAAAAAGGGAGTCAATTTTGACTCCCTTTTTTTTTTGCTATTTCGTCTTTTTATCCATCGTTTCTAATTGAGGTAGCAATAAGGTGCCCAATTGTGCAAAAATGCCAGCCGGGGGAGATATTACAGGAATATCATATTGCTGTGATAAATCAGAGTTAAAAGTATCAATACCATTCATGTAAACCCAAAAGCCTCTTGGGCCAGTTTCGGGCGTGTACACTAGTTGGTACCCACTTTGGCCTTCAATTATTTCATCGCCTTCTTTCTTTACAGGAAAATGAGTAATACGGCCAAGCTGATTACTTTCTTCTACATGTCTTACCGTACCGCCTTCAGTAGTTAATAGTAAATGTTCTGATAGAAACATGTTAGTACACTTTTCATACTTAGTCTCTACGGCTACTACCGCATCCTTTGGATAAAACCAGTAAACACCCTTGTTGTATAGTCTACCATTTACATAGTAAAGCTGAACCAATGTGTTTTTTGCCTCATTTACAAAGTAAGCTGCTTCGTACTTTAGAACTGTTTTTTCCTCATCACTTACTACCTGCTCCGATATTCTTACAGGGTTGGTACCTAAAGGTTTAAAGTCCTCATAATTTGCTTTCATAAGCATGGCAGCATCTAGTATGGTGCTCCCAAAGGGTAAGTCTTTTAGTGATTTTACAAATGGTTCGGATTGGCCCATTACCGAAAATGCCATGAGCTGAACTAATAAAATGCTTAATAATTTTTTCATAAGTGATTTGATGTAGATTTTGTTGAATCCTCTGATTTTTTCAGTTTCAAAATTAGCCAAGTCTGACCATTTTTTTATGAAATATATAAATACCCTTTAAATAAAAAGTTTTGGGCGTATAAAAAACTGTAAAAAGTTGTTTTTTAACTATTTAAAAACCAGATTGTTTTATTCTAACAATTTCAGAGGTGCTTTTTTTTTCTTGTATAAATTTTTCCCTAACTCATTATTTTTCAACATATTCGTTGCGATTTGTAGCCTTAGGGTCTTTTGTAAATTAGTATTACCATTCTTAATAGGGTTTTATTCAATTTATAAAAAGAGTACAAAGCGTTTAAATCACATAACATAACAACAAACAATTCATAATGAAAAAACTACTACTAGCGATCCTATTTGTAGGATGTGGCAGCGCTCTAACAGCTCAAAATTGGTATGTAAGACCTACAATAGGATACACTCTTCCTGCTATCAATGTTGAATTTCCACAGGTAAACCCAAATGTAAAGGCTGAAGATGCCTATTATAATATGATGACAGGTGACTCGACTATAAAGGCACTTGCGGGTAATTTGGGCCAAGGTTTTAAGGCCGGGCTTGTAGTAGGTAAAATGCTTACCGAACATGTGGGGGTAGAAATGGGAATTAATTACACCGCAGGGCATGAAGAGCTAATGGCGAGACAAGTGCTAATTACACCAGCTGGTGAAACAAGAGCCGAAGCATACGGAAAGGCCTGGATGATGGATTTGGCTCCATCTATTATAATACAAGGCTCGGGCGATACCTGGAAGCCCTATGTGCGTGCAGGAATATCCATTCCGATAGGGGGCAAACTCACTATAAACTCTGATGTAGATGACCCTTCAGGTATGATGATTGGTCAACCTGGCGATTATTACAATATGAGTACAAGCCTAGAGGTAGTTTCCAAATTTGTAATTGGATATCAGGCTGCGGCAGGTTGCTACTACGCTTTGAGTGATAAGCTTATGCTAAATGCCGAACTCCATATTTTAAGCTTTACAAGTCCGGCCAAGGAGTCAGAATATGTAAAGTATCAGGAAAGTATAAATATATCGGGCGGACCAACCATTGCACGTGGTTTAGATGATTTGACTACCGCTGAAAAACAAACGGTGTTTGTAGATGAGCTTGATCAAAACTCTAACGTAGGCCCAGGCTACAGAGGCTATGATCCTAATAAACCAACTGAAAGATTAGAGTCATATCTTAATTTGAGTGCTATTACACTTAACGTGGGAATCACCATTCTTCTATAATACTTTTGTAGGCAGTATGTAAATATTTTGGAAATGTTTGTCCTATTTGGCCATGCAAAACCGTACTAAAGATGAAGGCCAAGATGAGCCTTGAAATATTTACTTAAAACAAGTTAAAATGAAGAAATTATTATTATCACTAAGCTTAAGCATTATTGCTTTTTCGTACGGCTATTCACAGTCATATACCACTATTATGACATTAGTGGTAGACACCAACAACGCACCAGTAGCCAATCAAACAGTAACAATGCAAATAGGTAATACACCTGCCACCGGTTATACCATTACAGGGGTTACGGGGTCAAGCGGTTATTATATAGATTCTGTGGCCAATATTAGTACCGTTACTGCGGTTACAGCCAGTACGGTAGATTGCAATGCCTCTACTGTGAGTAGTACCAAATCGTACACGCCTAATACCTTCTTTTTTCACGATACCTTGATGATATGCACAGGTACAATGGTAACGCCCTGTAGTGCAAATTATACCTACTCGGGTACGGCATCCATGCCTAATGTAATAGGGTTTACTAATAATTCATCTAAAGGTACCGCTGTAGGTACGGCTAATTATTCATGGACTTTTGGAGACGGTTCAAGCTCTACTCAATCTAATCCGGTGCATACCTATAATGCCCCAGGAAATTATCAAGTTTGCTTAACCATTTCTACAGTTCATCCTCAAACCCAAGTAGTAACTTGTACCGATGTGTATTGTGATACGGTGGTAGTGGGTACAAATCCTCCAGCACGCCCTTGTGCAGCTTCGTATAGTGTAGATACTACCATGTCTGGTGCAGGAAGTGTATTTATTTGGAACAACTCTACGCCATTGCCCTCGGCTTCTATGCAAGTTAGTTATCTATGGGATTTTGGCGATGGATATACTTCTAACCAAGCCTTTCCGGTGCATACCTATAGTACCTCAGGTATTTACGCAGTATGCCTTACCGTAATGTCGGTTGATTCGGCACAGAACGCTTGTACATCCACTTTTTGCGACACCTTGGGTGTAGATTCCTTAGGAAACCTCATTTATAAAAATACGCAAGCCGGTTTTACGCTTAATGTATTAGACCCAGCCAGCATCGGATTGGAAGAAGCTCGTCTTAATGATGTAAGCATATATCCAAACCCTGCAAGTGACGTTGTGTTTGTAGAGTTTGGTTCAGCACAAGGCGAGGTAAGTTGGACAATTACCGACATGAAAGGTAGTACGGTTCTAGCGGGTACTGAAGTTCTTAATAGCACCCAGTTGATATTGGATTTGAAAAATTTAAATAAAGGATTTTATCTGATAAACCTTAAGGCAGGTAGTGCGGTAAAAAACCTAAAACTGATGGTAGAATAACCCTTTTCGCATATTAATTACAGAATGAGCCCCCTTTTTGATTTTTCAAAAAGGGGGCTTTTTAGTTTTCTATAAATAATTTGCACGTTGCCTGTCCTATTTGTTGCACGACATTCGTAGTATCTACAAACGAAAGAAAATGAGAGCAATCAATAAATTCAAATTAATAAGGGCGCTACTAAGTTTTGTCGTAATGTCTTTTAGTTGGAATGCCTCTGCGCAGGTCTTAGTAGATCTTAATCTTTGGGCAAACCCAGCTGGTAGTACCATGATAACTAATTACCCGGTATGGGTAAAAGTAGGTTCAGCCACGGGTTATGTTTTGGCTGGAAATACCAATAGCGGAGGAAGATATTTAGACTCTATTGCTTTGGTTACAGTTCCTACACCAGTAACCTTTCTTACTTATGACTGCAATGGAGCAAGTATTTCTTCTACCAAAATATTATCACCCAATGCCATTTACATAGGAGACACGATGATTGTGGCCTGCTCTAGCCCAACACCTGGTATCACTTCTATTTTTACGCATACACCAATGACAACCTTTCCGGCAGCCATACAATTTGACGGTTCTTCCTCCACATTATCAATACCTTCCCCACAAGGTAACCGTAGCTATTCATGGGATTTTGGAGATGGAACTACAGGTCAGGGGGCAAATGTGGTTCACACTTTCTCTACTCTTGGTACATTCAACGTGTGTCTTACTGTGTCATTTCAGGATTCTGTTCTTAATGCAAATACTTTGATTGACGTAAGTTGCCAAACTGTGAGTATTGGTTCCCCTGTTTATTCTTGCACAGCAAATTTTGATGCACTAGCAGCAGGGGCAAATGACATCCAGTTTTTAGGATTAAGGTATGTTTATAATTCTGGGATCAATGTTAGTCCGGACTCTACCATTTATAATTGGAATTTTGGCGATGGTCAAACATCCACTAGTCGAGATCCTTATCATAGCTATGCTGCAGCAGGGTCCTATTATACCTGCTTCCAATATATTGCTTTAGATAGTCTTCAGGATACAATTTGTACTGCAATGTATTGTGATACCGTAGTTGCTGGTTTGTCTCTCCAAAACAGTACGGGTTGTCAAGCAAAAATAGCAGTGGTGTATGATTCAGTTATACCTAATAAGGTAACCTTAATAGATAGTAGTAATGTTGTCTTCTCTGGAAATCAAGTTATCCAAAGCTACCTGCTACAAGGCGATGGGAGATATTGGAAATATTCTGGCTCCGGAACACCAGGGAACTTTTCTAACACCTTTACCTACAATGGAAACGGACCATATCAGGCTTGTGTGTACCATGTGGTAACGGATACGGTGACCGGCATAGTGACATGTAGAACTAAAGATTGTATTACGGTGGTATTTTCTTCCACTCTTTCATGTCAAGCCGATTTCAGTTATACAAGCAATCCAGGTTCATTACAGGTCAATTTTTCAGATTCAAGTACACCTTCATCTTCGGGCGGGAGCATTAGCATCGACTATAGCTGGGATTTTGGCGATGGTATGGTTGATACAGGTCGTAATCCTACTCACCTTTACACCTCAGCGGGTTCTTATAATACTTGTTTGTACCTCACCGTGATCGATAGTTCAACATTTGGGGTATGTCATGATACCATTTGTAAAACCGTGGTGGTTACAGGACCCACTAATAACTTTTGTCAAGCCAGTTATATAGTAGACACAGTAAACTCAGTATTAGGCAATGTGGTGCTTTGGAATACAAGTACACCCATTCCTTCTAATCCCAACTTTGGCACTACGTATCATTAGTACTTTGGTGATGGCAGTACTTCCAATCTTCCGTATCCAGTTCATAATTATGCCTCCGCAGGGTTGTACCCGGTTTGCCTTACGGTAAACTCAGTGGATACTGTGAATAATTCATGTACGGCTACTTATTGCGATACCCTAGGAGTGGATTCATTAGGAAACCTTATTTATAAAAACACAGGAGGTTTTACCTTAAACGTAATGAATCCGAATGCCATTGGACTTGAAGAATCACCATTGCCAGAGTTTAAGGTGTATCCCAATCCTGCTAGCGATTATCTTACTATAAGCTATGGCGAAACTGAATTGAAAAATCTAGAATGGAGTTTGGCCGACCTGAATGGAGCTATAAGGAAGAAAAGCCAAATGCTACAAAAAGCAACTACTGAGTTAACGATTCCTGTACGGGAGTTGAACTCAGGATTGTATATACTAACCATTTATCATAATAAGCTGGCAGTTTCGCACCTAAAAGTGAGGATTCTATAGATTGTTGTTTTTACACAAGGAGCTTGGTTTGGCAAGCTTCTTTTAACTAACCATTGTACACTATGACCCATAAGGTCATCAATTATTGGGTGAAGGATTTAACAGAGATTATTCAAGGTTGTTTAAAAAATGACAGAAGATCTCAATATCATCTCTATGACTATTGTTT
>JAUICR010000194.1 GCA_030427785.1 Bacteroidia bacterium
GAATTGCCGCCTCAAGCTATATATGCCGGCCCTACTCTTTTTATTCGAGGGTCCAAATCAAATTATATTTTAGATGAAGACGTAGATAGAATAGATGCCCATTTTCCTGAAGCAACCTTAGCAACAATTGAGGGCGCAGGACACTGGCTGCATGCCGAAAAACCAAAGGAGTTTTACAGTATTGTAAACGATTTTCTCAATTAGCACAATTCCGAGTAGGCTTATAAGTAGTGTATTGAACAGCTACAGGTTAAGTTAACATATTGCCGCCCTGTTTTTTGCACTCCGCAAAAAGCGGAGAGCCCATAATTTTTTAGCGTAAAACGATCTCTTCTAGCTTAATATCTTCACCAAAGAACATTTTTGCGATACGAGCAAACGAAGGGGTCTTTTCGGATACAATAAACCGGTACTTAGCCTCACTAGTAGTGCTGCTCAAACCCGCTTTTTGCAATACCATTTTAAGATAATGGGCCACTAGCTCAGGCGAATCTACCACCTCAGCTCGCCCTTCAAAAAAGCGTTCTATTTCTCTTTGCAACAATGGAAAATGAGTACAACCTAAAATCATGGTGGTAACATCTGCAAACTTCTTACTACCTAAGTATGCCTCTATGGCTCCTGCACTTACCTTGGTATTCATAAAACCTTCTTCTACCACCCCAACTAGTAGAGGAGTAGCAGCAGTGGCAATATGCAGTTTTGGATTAAGCCTTTTTAGCTTCTTCCTGTACATATCTGATTTGATAGTAGCACGAGTAGCAATGATGCCCACCTTATTATTAATCTTGCTGCCCACATGATTTACCACAGGATCTACCACATTTATAATAGGAATATGAGGGTGGCTATCGCACAATACCTGATAGGCTAAGGCCGAGGCCGTATTACAAGCAATTACAATAGCCTTGCAGTCTTGTTCTAATAAAAACTTAGTTATTCTTTGGGAGTACTGGCGAATTGTTTCCTCCGATTTATCGCCATAAGGACTATGACGAGTATCGCCAAAATAAACGAATGATTCATTGGGCAGCATACGCTTAATAGCCGAAGCCACTGTGAGCCCCCCTACCCCCGAATCGAAAATACCAATAGGTTTGTTCAAAATAATGCAATAAAAAATCCCGTGTAACAAGCGCTACACGGGATGCTAATTTATTTTAAAAATGAGCTTATTCTACAATGCCCAACTTTTTCTTTACCAAAGCCATGATATCATGGGCATCCGTTTGGAAAATAACAACTGCCTTGCTTTGAGAGCTATCCAGGATATAGGTATATCCTTTTTCTTTGGCTACCTCTTGCACCGCATTAGTTGCTTTCTCAATAATTGGGGTTAGCAATTCTACTTGCTTGTTCTGCAAATCTTGCTGTGCTTGCTGGCCATACTCTTGTATTCTTGCCTGTAGCTGTTGTAGTTCCTTTTGCTTAGTTTCTTTAGCTAGCTGAGTAAGTACCGCCTCATCTTGCAAATACTTCTTGTACTTGGCATCAAGCTCCATTTCCATTTCGCCCAAATCTTTCTCCAGCTGCTTACCATAGGCCTCTAGCTGCTGCTGAGCTACTTTTGTTTCTGGCATAGCCTGCAATAATTCATCGGCATTTATATGACCGATTTTTTGCTGAGCTTGTGCTGAAAAGCTCATCATCATTCCTACCAACAGTACAACTAACGCTATTTGTTTTTTCATTTTTATCGTTTTTACCTTTTTATTTTAATACCCCATTACCTTTAATACATCATCACTTATGTCTACCTGCTCGGTCATATACAGCACAATCAAGTCACTGCTTTTATCAAACACAACATCAAGTTTCCGTTTGCGTGCTACATCCTGCACCGCATTAAATATTTGATCCTGTATTGGCCGAATCAAAGTTTGTCGCTTCTTAAATATTTCGCCCTCTGGCCCAAAATATTTTCTTTGCAATTCTCTTGCCTCTTTTTCTTTGGCATCAATTACCATCATCCGCTCCTTCTGCATTTCGTCAGTAAGCAATACCTTTTCGGCATTCAAAGCTTGCCGTAATGCTTCGGCTTCTGACTGTAGTGCTTCTACCTCACCCTGCCATTTTACTGACAACTCATTTAGCTGAGTTTTTGCCTGTGCATAAGCCGGTATTTGTGTCAAAATCATCTCGCTATCTACTATACCAAATCTTTGGGCAGACAGCTGGAATCCTACTAGGAGACCAACAATTAAAAGAATGCTTTTATTCATGAGGCGGGCGAAATTACTAATATTAAAATTGCTGACCAATAATGAAATGCGTGTTCCAACCGCTTGGCTGACGATACCCCGTAATTGGGTCAAAACCATACCCAAAATCTACTCCTAAAAGACCAAACATTGGCATGAAAATACGAACTCCAAAACCTGCTGATCTCTTAAGATTAAACGGCTGATAGTTATCCATATTGGCATAGGTATTTCCAGCTTCTACAAATCCTAAGGTAAAAATTTGGGCACTTGGATTTTCGGTAATCAAGTATCGTAGCTCAAGGGTAAACTTGTTGTAAATAGAACCTGGTAAGCCTGCAATCGAATTTTCGGGCGAAACACTATTTTCTGGATAACCTCTTAGTGCTACTACCTCTCTACCATCTAACACAAAGTTTTGTAACCCGGCCCCTCCCATGTAAAATCTTTCGAATGGAGGAATGCCCAATCCTGAATTATATGCACCCAAAAAGCCAAACTCAGCAGCCGTTTTTATCACCGTTTTATCAAAAATTTCGGTAAACCAACTGGTGTTTACTTTCCACTTGTAATACTCCAAAAATTCATAACGCTGATATGCTGGTAAGGCGTCATAATCTCTTTCGCCTCGTAGATACGAGTATGGTGGAGTAAGCTCTAGACTTATACTAAACAGATTACCTTTTCGCGGGTAGATTGGATAATCTGTACTGTTTCTTCCCAAGGTGATTTTGTAGGCGATGTTATAAATTTTATCATCAGGAAAGCGAATTTGATTTCCGCTAAAGGTGTAATTGTACAACTTATAGCGCTGAAAGTCTATCGCCTGATAAAGCGTAAAATAGTCATCAGGCCATTTTAGCCTTTTTCCTAAGCCCACTGTTACCCCCGTAGTTTTCAATGAAAAATAATTAGGGTCGTAACGCGCGGCATACGAATTTTGAATGTTGTGGTACAATGATACGGTAAGCGAGGTAGGTTTTTTACCCCCTAGCCAGGGCTCAGTAAATGAAGCGCTGAATGATTGATACTGGCGTCCGTTACTTTGGGCTCTCAAATTTATAGTCTGTCCATCACCCGATGGTAAAGGCGTCCAGGCTCCTTCTTTAAAAATATTACGAGCCGAAAAGTTGTTGAAGTTAAGCCCCAAAGTACCTACTATACTACCGGCACCCCAACCACCCTGTAGCTCAAGCTGACTGGTAGACCGCTCCACTACGGTGTATTCTATATCTACAGTACCCGTCTCGGCATTCGGCATTGGGTTTACATTTAGCTCCGATGGTTCAAAAAAGCCTAATTGCTGTAATTCTCTAATGCTTCGCTGTATATCACTTCTTCTGAACAAATCGCCCGGCCTGGTTCTTAACTCACGCATTACCACATGGTCATTCGTTCTATCATTTCCTACTACCGTTACGTTTCTAATAGTAGCTTCTCTTCCCTCTCTGATTCTCATCTCCAAATCAATAGAATCATTTTCTACCAATACCTCTACAGGATTCAAATCAAAAAACAAGTAGCCGTTATCTAAATACAAGGAACTGATATCGGCCCCATTAGGGTCAGCAAACAATCTTTCTTGCAAATACGAAGCATCATATACATCGCCTTTGCGAATACCTAAAATGTCCGAAAGTTTTTCGCTGCTGTACTTGGTACTACCTAGCCAGGTAATATTTCTGAAATAATACTTTTGACCTTCCTCTAAATAAATATCTATCTCAACCCTCTCATCAGAAACATGTCTAATACTATCCGCCAGTATACGGGCATCTCGATAGCCAAGCGAATTGTACTTAGCAATTATGGCCTTTTTATCTTCTTTAAAGTCGGCTGCTATAAATTTTGAACTTTTAAAAATGGTACCAAGACTCTTCCGCTTGGTATCTTTCATGGCACGCCTAAGCTCAGCATCGCTCAAGCCATCGTCTACACGCTTAAAATTAAAAAGACCTTTCCTCTTTACATCGCGCACCACATTGCCATGAAAACGAATATCCTGAATCTTAACTTTCTCACCTCTGTCCACAGTAATTACCATTATTACTGAGTTGCTTCTTGACGTATCCGGGCGGCTTACCACATCTACCTTAGCATTCAAATAACCTTTATCCACAAAAAACTGACGAGCATTATTCTTTGTTTGAATTATTAAGTTTTCGGTTACAATAGCGCCACTATTTAAATCAAGCTCTTCGCGCAAATCGTTTTGTTTAGACTTTGGCAAACCCTTGATTCCGTACTTACTCAATTTGGGCAATTCCTTAAGTCTTATTTCCAGAAATACCACATTGCCTTTTACTTCGGTGATGTAGATACCTATATCATCAAAAAGTTTTTGGCGCCAGAGATTTTTAATTGCCTTGGTAACTGTTTCGCCTGGCATGGTGATTTTATCGCCCACCTGCAGCCCACTTATCAGGGTGATTACCTGGCTATCCAAATTTCGAGACCCGGTAACTATAATACCTCCAATCTCGTATTCGCGCGGTGCGCTTACCGATAATTCAGTAAGATTTTTATCTGAAGATATTTGAGCGCTAAGCCCGCTTGTAAAAAGTAATGCCAGGAGCAAAACTCCAATTATCATGCGCATGCAGCTCAAGAATTTATTTGTTCACTGATTTTTCCAAACCTACGCTCTCTTCCTTGGTAATCAAGTACAGCTTTGTAAAAATCCTCTTCGTTGAAATCAGGCCATAAGCTATCGGTAAATACCAATTCTGAATAAGCAATTTGCCAAAGCATAAAATTGCTTATTCTAAGCTCACCACTTGTTCTGATTAGTAAATCCGGATCGGGCATATCTGATGTAAATAAGTGTTGGCTTACTGTGTCATCATTTATATCCTGCACTTTTAGTTTACCCGTAGATACCTTAGTGGCAATGCCTTTTACGGCCTCTACTATTTCTTCTTTTGAGCCATAGCTCAGTGCCAAAGTCAAAGTCATATGATCATTATCCTTGGTTTTAGCAATTACCTCAACCAATTCTTTTTGGCATTTAGGCGGCAAAGATTCCAAGTTACCAATCGCATTTAACCGGATTTTATTATCTGTCAGGGTTTTTAATTCCTTTTTCAAACTCCCTACCAGCAAACTCATCAAGGCATTTACTTCTGACTTTGGCCTATTCCAGTTTTCGCTCGAAAAAGCATATACGGTCAAGTATTTTACACCCAGCTCGGCTGCTGTGGTAGCAGTTTTACGCAAAGCCCCCACTCCATTTTCATGACCTATGGCTCTCAGAAATCCGCGTTTTTTGGCCCATCTCCCATTGCCGTCCATTATTACGGCCACATGGGTGGGAATTCTATCAGGATTAAGCTGATCTTTTAAACTCATCTAACAATGAAATTTGAACATTTTTCATACAGCTCTCCAATCTTAAACTGAATGGTAACCCCCACAAACATGTACCAATCATCATTGGATGGGTCTCCACGATACAGATAAGTTTTGTCAGTCTGATTAAGACTTCTATCGCTTAATGCTGCAGCCACCGGACCTCTCTTAGCCTCTATAATGTCAGGGTCAGCATACTTACCGCTTACATCATCCAGATAATCGGTTCTTGTTTGCCTAAAGGTACTTTCGATACCTAGCGAAGTGTAGTTATTTATAGCCCACTTAAATCCTAAGCCAAAAACGAAAAAACTAGAGGCCTGCGGATAAAACCCTTCATTGCTGGCGGATGTGTTCTGACCTTCTGTACCCATTTCTCTCAGGCTATACATCTGTCCTTCGTACTCAGCCTCGGGCTTAAATGAAAACAAGCCAAAACCTCCTAATAAATAAGGTGTGAAATTATGCTTTGAACCAGGTCTATATTCCAAAAAATTAAACTCGCCCATGAGGCTTCCTTCCAAAATATTTGATTGAAAACTTAGATTTCTATCTATTTCATAATCCAGCTTACTATCAGCATCTGCGCTTTGGATAAAACCATAATTTACAGAACCGCGCACCGCCCAATGTTCATTAAAGTTATATTTAATAAAACCTCCATAGGCATATCCACTAGGCAATTGCAAACCTCCGTGGCCTACATCACCCATAAACATTGATCCGCCTCCAAACACTCCCAACTCTACATACTGCGCAGAAGAAGTAATTGCAAAAAAGAACGTTAAAATTTTGATTATTAATATCTTAGTCTTCATTTCTGAAAAATGAGGGCAAATATAGTCAATCAAGCATGATTGCTGCCTCAAATGTTGTTATTCTAAAAACGCTACTTTTTGTTTCCATTACCCAACGCTACAACTGATTTTCAATTGCGCTTGTCCAGCCCCCACATCAGTTTGTTTCTCATAGTATCAGCAAAATCCTGAATTTCTGTTTTGACAAGATTTATCTGAAATTTAGCTAACCTAATAACCACCTCTGTTTCTATGTCAAGCGTATAAATTCGAGAATCTAAGGATATTAAAAA
>JAUICR010000195.1 GCA_030427785.1 Bacteroidia bacterium
TATCTGTAAAGACGTCTTTCAAAAATGCCTCAACAAATTTGGGTTTACCCGACCTCATATACCTCCTCATTGGGATGAAAATTTTAAATAAGGCTTTTAGCGGATTTCCGTTTACAATGTAAGCTGGGGCTGATAGAAACACTTCTTTGATTTTGCTTTCGTCATGCTCTAACGTTTTAAGAATAACCAGTCCCCCAAATGAAAATCCGGCAAGCGTTACATCTGTAATGTTGAGTTGGTCAATTACCTCATTCATCCATTTTCCATAAGAGTCATCTTTCATACTCGGTCTGGTTTCCGCACTCTTGTTTGGTTGGGCAATTACATCCACCGCGTACACTCTAAAATGCTTGCTCAAGTTAGGGTAGGTTTCCAATGCAATCGGGGCACAACCATTAGAACCATGAATGATAATTATGGGTGGGTTTGATGCATCTCCCGTAGCTATGATGTTCGTTTTTCCAAAGCTCGTTTCAACTTGTATGTACTCATAGTCAATATTGAGCTCTTCCAGTTTTTGGTCGTAAAGGCTTAAAACTTCGCTCTTACCTTGTTCTGTTTTAAATAATGATTTCAGTGATTTTTCCATTTTGATGCTTTTCCAGTCTTACATTGACCTGTGGGTATAAAAATCTAGTTAGGGATATCTGAGGCAAAGGTGCGCGCTCGGTTCTGTATACAGGTTCGAAATCTCATTGTGTACGTTCGGAATTTCATTAACAAACCGAAAAAATGTAGCTAAACAGAATTTAACCGTTCAGGAACTGCTTTACCATAGCATTAGCATGGCTGCACACCCGTATCGACAGGGAATAAAGCGGGTATGATGGAGATGTACTTAGTTAAATAATTACAGCTATTATCACTTAAACAAGGCATTGGATATGTTACTCGATTTTACGCTTCTGCGGTAGGTAATCATCCCAAACCAACGAATTAATAAAGCAAAGCCCAAAAACATGGCCATTCCTAACAAGAATTCCCCGTCTCGCATGTTTGATTCGAGCGCTTGTGAGCTAAAGTCGCCATTATCATCTACGAAAAACCCTAATATTCCAAAACTTAAAAAGATAAGAGAAGCGTAAAAGATTATTGCCCAAATCCAACCAAATAAAGAGAGAGGCTTAAAAGTGAGAAAGAGTTTTTGGAAAAGATTTAAATTCTGTTCTTCATGGATAAACTCTTCATCAAGTTGGTCTATCTCGCTTTTTATTTTCTCTAGTTCGCTTGACAATTGCGGTTTTAAAGCCTCAATTTGGTTGCTGTTCGAAAGCTTACTGAGAGTAGAGTAGTAGCTATTAATGAATTCAATCTTCTTTTGGCCTTGTTCTAGTAAAGTCTTGTGACGGTAACTTTTGTTTCGCTTGGTTGCATAGGTAATTATCATAGGAATGAGAATCAGCACCACGCTTGATATGAATTGTTCCATTATTTTTAGGTTGTAGTGATTGGTTATGCTTAAAACTACAAAATAAAAATGGCTGCAATTGGGTAGGAATGATTGAGAGCGACTATTTGTTGTCTATAAATGAAAATGCCTCCTTGTTTTTTGACAGCGCATGCCTATGTAACTTAGGATGACTGGGAAGCCAACCCAACAAAAAACGATTGAAATCGGCCCAAGCTACTGGATACAGATCCCGCCATTCTTTTTCCAGATTAGCTTTTTCCTGGAGGTTAAAAATTTTGGCAGCCGTTAGGAGTTGTTGAAAGTAAAAGTCTAACAGGGGGCTTTCATATAGTACACATTCCTCATCTGTAAAACAACTACCTAAAAAATAGGCCAGGTCTTTTACGCCAACTCCTTTGCCTACGTACTGAAAATCTACCGCGGCTACTTGATTGGTTTTATCAAAACAAAAATTGTCCACCTTAGCATCACCGTGAATAATAGTTTGGTACTTAGCGCTGTTAAGTGCAGCGTCAAGCTCGCTAGCTCTTTGCTTTAATGGAGAATCTTTCATGGCTTGCCACTCATCCGGTCGGGTATCAAGGTGCCAATAACTGCCAATAGGCCATATACCCTCAGCCGAAGAACTCATCCAGTGCGCATGAAATTGTGCCAGCCACTTTACCACCAGCTGGGCTTCATTGTAAGTGCAAGATGATTTTAACAGGGGATAGGAGAGCGAAAGGTCTTCTAAAACCAAAATCTGAAAAGGCGGCCGATAATCGCTAAACAATAGCTTTGGCACTTTTACTGAAAGGGGTAGTTTTTCAGCATAGTTTTCATACCAATAGTTTTCTATCCGATAGGATTTTAGCTTTCGTTCATGCGAGCGATTACCGGCCCAGCCGCGCGGATGTTGTTTATTTTGCTCAAGATTAATACACTTTACAACAACAGATTCAGCTTTCGATCCATGGAGTTTCAACCTAAAAATTCCACCATAGTCGCTCCACAGGCTTCGCATTTTGTGAATGCTTACGATGGAATCAGCACCTACGCGCTTTTGAATTTCAGGTAGAAATGGTTCAAGCATTTTGTTCATTGGTCAAGTTTAGAGTTGAGGTCTTAGGCGATTGAAACTGAATCTTACTCTATTACGCAAACAGCACATCGAATTTAATCACAATATAAAAGGTTGTCCATAGTAGTGAAAAAAGAGTACCAAGCACAAAAAAAGACCATCTTATCCAGTCGCTTAGACCGCTTGATTTGAATAGGTAATAATTAACCACTCCGAATCCCCATCCTAAGGTGTAAAATACGTTAGCACCGAAAATAAGCAGAACCACATCCAAAATAATATGGTCGCCTCCAATGATGGTTCTCATAGGATAATTCCAAAAATGTATGATAAGGAGTGTTGCTGGAATTATTAAAAAGGCGTTATACAGTAATCTTCTTTTTTCCCACCATAATATCATTTCTTTTACTACTGATTGTTTCGGCTCCGTCAAAACAGGTTGGGCTACATTACGTTTTTCGTCCTTCATTGTTGGGTTTAGAGGTTTGGGATATGCGATAATATTATTACTTCCTAAAAAGTATAACCCAAGGAAATTCCAAAACGCATATTGGCAAAGGAAAAGGAACTTGAGGCTTTGCCCAGACCTTCGCTTCTTATATCTACGTTATAGTCAAAACCTAGTCGGTCAACCACTTCATTTAAGGCATCCGATAAGTCATCCAAAAACTCCTGGCTGGGAGCAGGGTCAAACTCATAGCCTAGCTTACAACTGGAATAACGAGGTCCGATAAACAGAAAGTCTATGCTAAATCTTTCTTTGATAATAATTTGATAGCCCAACTGAATTCCTACTCCAAACTCATTCATAGCGAGCGAGGCATTGTAATTTTCTTGTGAATTATTTTGAGGCAAATACCTAAAGTCAGCTCCAGTATTATAATGGGTGTACCTGAAATATAAGCCTGCATAAAAGCCTTCTAACTTACCAGGGTCACAAGCCCTTAAATAGTACTTTGCCTCTGGGGTTATCGAAAAACCTTTGATATCATCTATTTGTAAACGAATCAAGGAATTATCAAGATTTAAAAAGGAGGGAGCCGCACCTTTGTATTTGTAGCCAACCCCAATTCCCGCAGAAACTCTGGGTATAATTCCCCGCTCATAAATCAAGGAAATATTATTGAACGCCAAAGCCAATGAGTTTACCTTAACAATATTCGGGTATCGGATTTCTCCGGAAACTGATTTGGAGCTTATGCTATCATTGGCTTGTGAGTACGCCAAGGTTTGTATGAAAAATGTGAAAACTAAAAGTAAGGCGGAGGTGGAGGTTGATTTCATTTTATTGGCTGTTAAAGTCTACAAGGAAGTAAAATACTCTCTTAAGGCCAAACAAAATTATCAAGCCAGCAAGTGAATCCGGTAAAACTCTTTCCCTTAAATGCCCTCTACAAACTCTGCAAACACCTTCTTGTGAAGGTCTAAATCCAAATCAGGAGAAACAGCTACCCGTGCTATATAATCTTTGTCTCCCTCTTTGGTAGTTCCTTGTGTGGAGGTGGCGGGAATAGTCCAATAACATCCTTTTAATTGACCGTAGCTTACGCAATACTTGCTTTCATTAGGAATCTTGGTAATCATCATATTGATGAGTTTCAAATTCAAAGCTCTTTTATAGGTTTCTCTTTCTTCATCAGTATTTCCTTTGGTAGGAAGATCTAATGAAAACACTGATGGGGTGAATCCTTCAGTCGCTAATTCTTCTGATACAAAATTGATTTTTGCAGCAGGTAAAGTTTTTTGGATGAAGTTTACAAATTCACGAGTATTGAGATAGGCATCATGAATTCTTTGATTCATTGATGGCAGTTGCTTCGCCAATATTTCCATTTGTAGAGCAGTAGCTTCATTGTCGCACAGCTTGAGGTGCAAATCAATCTTCTCCATCAAGTTTGCAGCCTTTTCATTGGCCACACAGTATCCTGCAGTACATAGCCCACCGCTGGGAAATTTTGACCCGCTGGCAAATGAGATGGTTCTAACAGAAGCAAGTATGTCATCTTTGCCCACAAAATGAACATTTGGACAGAATGTTTGATCCAAAATAAAAACCGGGTCAATCGCCAATTCTCCTGTCGGAGTTTTTCGCTCTTTGCTTAGCGCGTCCCTCAGCTTGTTCAAGTCAGGTACTTCTACTCTTGGGTTGGTAGGTATTTCTGCAATGATATAAGGCACAGCATCTTCCTCGGCTGTTTTATTCAAAACGGAATCTACACTTAGTACCATATCATTTCCACCATCTACGGCCAAGTCCATTACCTCTACATTATCAAGACAGGCTGCTACTCTGCGCGCCTGGTCATTGGTGCCTCCATAGCAGTTTGGAGGTACTACAATTTTAATGGCCTTTCCCTTATGCTTTTCTTGGGCATCATGTATCAATCCCATTAAAATGGCATACTGCACAGATAATCCGCTGGATGCCACCAAGGGGTTGGTTTCGGTACCTGTAATCTCCTTGATTGAGTTTAAAACAGAAGTTTTGTCCTCAATAGCACTAGTGCCATTCTTTACGTTAGAGGGTTTTCCAATTAGGGTATGCAATACAGCTAGACTATTGGCTGGGGTCATGGCTATTGTTTCTCTCCTCCTTACATGCTGTATTTCTGACACGTAACTTTCATTTTGTGTGCCGTTTACCACGATAATACTCCCAAACTGCTTATTCACATTTATCATGAAGTCAATGTTTGGATTGAGCTTGAAATGGCAAAGATCTGCTTGATGCGAGATATAAATATTGCTACCACTATGTGTGCTAACATCATCAAGGTTTTCTACTTTTTTCAATTCAAATTTATAGCCATAAACAGAGCTTAAAACTTCTGCATCAAAAAACTCAGGTAGGGAACCTGTGTATAGAATGCGTGTATTTTTAGAATCGAATAAATTTTTTCTCAAAATTGCTAAAACAGGGGCGGTATTAGACGAAAAGCTGATAACATTTTTCGGATTGAGCTGATGCAATTTGGCAACAGCCCATTCGAGAACAGAAGACAATGGATGGCCTAATCGAATATAATCGTAGGCTGTAGGCAAGTGGCTAAGAGCCGATTCAATATCCGCAGGAGTAGAATGATATAATTTCTCAAATTGCTCTAGAAACTCCGTCTTAGCTAGTTTTTCATTATAAATATCCAAGCGATGCGTAGTTAAATTTAACCATGCTTGTGGTATATTTTCTACTACATCCTTAATATAATTTAACACCTTATTTTCTTCCATAACTATTGTCTTAAAACGGGCGGCAACTTACATGAATTAGATTTATTTGAGAAATGTTTGAAGGCCAGTTATACTATTATTGTCAACCGTGAAAAGGAGGGGTTTTCCAACATCGTGGCGCTCACTTAGCGTATTAGTTGTGTCGTTCCTCTGTATCTCGTGTTCCACTCCTCAGCTTGTGTTGTTTGGCCAAAGTGCTTTAAGTAGAAGAGTGATTCAGATTCAATGCCTGTATAAAGCCTTTCTTGTCTTTTGGGTTGATAAAAAAGCTATTATATTTTCCTTCTTTAATGCTCAATCCACTATCAGAGGATAACGCATACCGAGCACCACTCATTGGACTATCTACTACTTCTATACCTTTTATATCTTCAAGGTTCAGTGTTTTTACCTTAAAAACAAAGTAAATAATTAGCAGCTGCTTGTCTTGGTTTACCATATAATATGTGCGTAGATAGACAGCAATTGTGAAGGCCAAAACAAAGCCAATGATTATGGCAAACATCCATTTTAAAGCCAATGCATTTTTATAGTCAGCATCCATTAGGAAAAAAGGTAAGGAACTTAAAATGGCCACATGCAATCCTATGGCAGCAAAAAAATAGCCTCTTTTGGCTTCAAATTTCTTAAGATGTGTGGTTGGCATTAAGTTGTGCAAATACTTTAAAGACTTACAATGGCAAAAACATCAAGGCGGTGTTCAAGAGCCTTGCAATTTATCAAAATGTTGGAGGAGTAACTTAAAGATATAGGCAAAAAGGGAGACGTTTGCCATAGTAAAGGTTGTGCGGTTACGGGGTTATCTCAAAAGGCCACTGCACCTGCTGATTTCAGTAAAGTGTAGAAGTATGAGTTCGGCTTGGGACATGGTTAAGTCAAGAATTTTGAAACTTATAGGGATCAAAGCACGGATTACAAATCCGCGCCATCGGGGA
>JAUICR010000196.1 GCA_030427785.1 Bacteroidia bacterium
CTGGATAAATGCTCCAGTAAAATTCTCTTCCTGAATAAGAACATAAATGAGTAAATCATTCAGGCTTTCCGATCCACCTTTTTGAATTTTCTCAATCAATAATTCCTTTAGATAATCTGAATTTTCGGAATTGGTTTCTTCACTCAAGGCACGTCCAAGTAGTTGTTTTACAGTAGGCAAGTAACTGGGAGTACGCGAAACCATATCCACATACGCTGCGTACATTCTTTTGATATCTCCCAGCTCACCATATAGCAATGCCTTCTGATATTCATATGAAGCGCCAGGCATTACCTCTTCAGCCTTTTCATAAATCTGTAGAGCTATTTTTGGAAAACCTTGTTGCTGAAAAGATGTGGCATAACCGTAAGCCAAATTTGGGTTTCGTTCTACATTCTTAAGAATTTCCTCAATAATCTTATCTGCTTTAGATGTCTTGTTCTGCTCAAGGTATACATATACCAAATCAGCGTAATAGTCGCCATTACCACCACGTACATTCTCTATATAGTCTTCAATAAATTTTTCAGCCGATTTGTAATCTTCTATACCCAGGTAGCTATTAAGCCCAATATCGTATACGAGTTTGGTTCGAATATTTTTTTTCTGAAGCTTCTCAATATAGACCAGAGCCTTAGCATACTCCTCTTTTTTATAGTACTCCTCAGCTATTCGGATATCCTCGTGGTTTTGCACAGCACCTGCTCTCTCATTTCGCACTCCCACTTGTACTTGGGCATTTGCACCAAAAGCAAACAGCAGCAGTAGGCAAAATAAAAATCGAATATTCATTTTCTTCAATACAGTTTTCATCAATAGCTAAATGTATGAAGATTAACGTGGCTTTTGGTCAAATTATATATTACCGCCAAGAGAAACAGCTACACTGTCGAAAAACGGTTTTTTAGCTTCCCAAATAATATGAGCCGATTTAGTGTTGAAAGTGAGTTTGTGCTTAGTACTGGCCATACCTTGCACTACTTCCTTTTCGGTTTTTACATACACTCTAGCTTCATCAGTGGTAAGTTTTTCATCTTCCAAACTGTTGCGCAAAGTTTGCAGCTGCTTTTTACTTTCATCCAGTTTAGTCTGAAAATCATTTACACCTGCCTCGTACTTTATATAGGCCTTTTCTACCCTACTCAGGTAGCCCATTTCGCTACCCCAAAATCTACGATCGGTACTATCCTTATAGTTCTGAATCATAAATTCTCGGGTATTATGAACTGCTTTTAAATTAACAGCCACCTCATCAGGGTCTATAGAATCCAGACTAAGCTGGTAACTATTCACCACCACTAATAATGAATCTACGGTGGCTATTTCATTACTAAATGTGTGACTATTAGCACAGGCTCCAAACATTAGTGAAGCCATCACAGCAGGTATCATTTTTTTTATGAAATCCATTCGAAAGAAGTATAAGGGATTAAAGCCTCTGGTATGCGAATACCCTCAGGTGTTTGATGATTTTCTAGGATGGAAGCAACAATACGTGGTAAAGCCAGTGCACTACCATTTAGGGTGTGGCACAAATGTGTTTTACCGTCATCACCTTTGTAGCGGAGTTTCATCCGGTTTGCCTGAAAAGTTTCAAAATTGGAAACAGAACTTACTTCCAGCCATTTTTCTTGGGCAGCACTATAAACTTCAAAATCGTAGGTAAGTGCAGAGGTAAAGCCCATATCGCCACCACACAAACGTAAAATACGATAGGGAAGCTCTAATTTTTGCAAAAGCATTTCCACATGTTTTACCATATCGTCTAGCAACTGATAAGACTTATCTGGGTGGCAGATATTTACTATTTCCACTTTATCAAACTGATGCAAGCGATTGAGTCCGCGCACGTCTTTACCATAGCTACCCGCCTCACGTCTAAAACATGGCGTGTATGCTGTGCACTGAATAGGCAAACTATTTACATCCACAATTTCGTCTCTATACATATTAGTGATAGGCACCTCAGCTGTAGGTATGGCGTAAAGGTCATCCTCCTGCATGTGGTACATCTGGCCCTCTTTATCCGGAAGCTGCCCTGTACCGTAGCCAGAAGCTGCATTTACAAAATGGGGTGGCAAAAACTCTTCGTACCCGGCCTTCTGATTTTCTTCCAAAAAGAAGTTGATTAATGCACGTTGCAATCTGGCTCCTTTTCCCATATACACCGGAAACCCGGCTCCGGTAATTTTTACACCCAGGTCAAAGCTGATGAGCTTATAGTCATCTGCCAAATCCCAATGAGGCTTGGCATCGGCATGCAGCGTTGGAATTTCACCTACCGTAGAAACCACCTCATTGTCATCAGCACCATTGCCAGCTACTACTTTTTCATTAGGTACGTTTGGCAAAGTCACCAGCAGATTATCCAAAGCGTGACGAGCTTGCTCCTCTTGATTATGTAGCTCCTTGCTCTTCTCTTTAAGCTCACCGGTTTTGGCCTTCATAGCATTGGCCTCTTCCACCTTGCCCTGCTGAAAAAGCTGCCCAATAGATTTGCTCAAAGCATTGCTTTCGGCCAATACAGCGTCCAGTTCGGTTTGTGTTTGCCTACGCTGCTCGTCCAATCGCAAGATATCGCTAATGATAGTTTCGGCATTTATGTTTCGCTTGGCCAAACCTTTTGCAGCTTTAGCAGCGTTGTTTCTTAGATAAGTAAGCTCCAACATTTCAGTTCAAATTTGTGAGTAAATGTAAAAACAAAAAAAGCCCACGAGATTAATCCCGTGGGCAAATATTTAAAATAAATAAATCAGGGATTTAGTTAGCTACAGGAGCTATCGAAACGTATGATTTATTATCTCTTTTCTTTTTGAAAACTACGGTACCATCAGTAAGTGCAAACAAAGTATGGTCTTTACCAATACCTACGTTTTCACCCGGATTGTGGCGTGTACCACGCTGACGTACAATAATGTTTCCGGCAATAGCCTGCTGACCACCAAAAATCTTAACACCTAGGCGTTTACTTTCTGATTCTCTACCGTTCTTAGAACTACCTACTCCTTTCTTATGAGCCATTTCTTTTCGGTTTTAAATGTTATACAATTAGCTTAAAGCTGCAATCAGGTCATCCTTCTTCATAGAAGAAATTCCAGTGATTCCTTTAGCCTTAGCCATTTCTTTTAATTCTGCTACAGTCTTGCTACTCAAGTCTGCAGTTTCAGCTTTTGGTGCTTCTGTTTTAGGAGCGGCTACTTTGGCCTCAGCCTTAGGAGCTTCTTCTTGTTTTGGAGCGGCTGCCTTCTTAGGGGCGGCTTTCTTTCCAGTACCAGCACCAATGCTAGTAATTTCGATTAGAGAAATGGCTTGTCTATGACCGTTTTTCTTACGGTAACCTTTTCTTCTTTTCTTTTTAAAGACAATTACTTTGTCTGCTTTTAGGTGAGACACGATCTTAGCGCCTACTTCAATACCTTCTATAACCGGGGCGCCAACTTCTATCTTTCCGTCATTGTCGGTCAAAAGGACTTTATCAAACGATAAAGCATCTCCTTCGTTACCTTCTACACGGTTTACATAGATCTGCTGGTCTTGGCGTACTTTGTACTGGTGCCCTGCTATTTCTACAATTGCGTACATCTACACTGATTTTTTAAGGGCTGCAAATGTATAAAAAGAATTCTGCTGCAAATAGCTGTTCAGCAAAAAGTTTTGAATGAATGTAAAATAACTGATTATTAAAGCTGTATCCAATTACTTCACCATCAATTTTCCACGAGCCAAAACTACCCCTTTTTCTAGTATTACCATCGTATAAAGGCCTGTGTTCAGCTTTCCTTTTTCTACTTCAAAACTATTACCGTAAATACCCTCTTCACTTTTTACCTCCTTACCTTGGGCATCATATATCTGATAGCTACCATTACTAAGGTATAGGCTGCCTAGGTTCACAAATGCTACCGAACCAAAAGGATTTGGATAAATGGCGAGGCTACTTAAGGGCCCTCTTATTTCATCTAACCCAACACTCTCACAACCCTGCACTTCACAACCATATTGATCCACTTTTTTAAGCCAATGATAAATCACTTTGGTTCCTGGGTTGTTTACTACATCATAATGAGTACCTGCCATTACAAAACCACTATCAGCCGTTGCCTTGAAATTGTACAATGAAGAGAAATCTTGCCGATCACCGCGATAATAATAGCGGTGCCATATGCTGTCACCATCTTCTGTAAACTTAAACACATGACCCTGCCAGCCTCCCTCTTGTGTTTCCCCTCCTATCACAAAATTTCCATCCAATGTTTGGGTGAGGTTTTCAGTACCTATCTCATCTATAACAGGGCCTATAAGTGTATCCTTTATTATTGTGCCGCTTGCATCCACTACTCCAAAGCGGTAAGTTTCCCCCCCCCCGAAAACCCCTTGAGGGCCTATGAACAAAAAGTTGCCATCACTTCGTTTGGCCAGGCGCAACGCCCCACCATTGTTTGTTGGGTAGCTGAGTGTTTTACGCCATTGCTCATTGCCCGAGCTGTCGGTTTTCAGTAACATACCTTTGTTGGTCACGTTCCAAGTTGGGAAGGTTGTGTTAAGCCCGCCTATAAGATATCCTCCATCTGCTGTAGGCTCTATGCTAAACCCCCACAAACCTCCAATACCCCCACTTGCACGGGCATAGCTTTTTTCCCAAAGTAAATTAAGAGCAGTATCAAAACATGCTAAAAGGAGTTGATAACGATTGCTGTCAGGATAGGTATACCCAGTAACCAGGATTTTGTCCTTTTCTTTTTTCATTCCATAAACCTGTGTTGTCACTGTATTTCCAAAATAATAGTTACACGTTTTAACCGTGTCCCAGACTGGGTTAAACTTTACCAACTGCACATTGGCTGAATCGATTGTGTAAAATAGTGTGTGTGCATAAATAAACCTCTTAGGGTTTATGCGTTCAAAACAATTACCACAATTGCCAATTAACGCATTTGTGCTGAAGGGCTGAAAACTTACAGTCGCACCCTTTTTGTCAACTTCCCATATTTGCAGCACCGTGTCCTCAACCCCACGTACCATGGTTACGTACCCGCTGTCTAACACTAACAATTCTGCTCGATTCCCTCCACTATAATAAATGGTATCAAAGTAATTTGCATGCTGTGCAAATGACTGAAAACCAAATAAACCAGATAGCAGTATGTAAACCCAAGATCGCATCATTCAATCAAAGTAAATGTAATGTTGTCAATAGCTTTTTCTCCGCTATTAATTTTTAACGTGAAAAAGCTAAAATGCCCGGTAATCTTTAAATAAGCACTAATTGCAAGAAAAAAACAGCAAGTAACTGCGATCATCAGCTATGTTTTAAACTAATTATTCTGTTTGATAAATATATCTTTTTATCTCAACCAAGGCTTGTCCATTGATTCTATTCTTTCCATACTAAGTGTGTGCGCCCCTTTTTACTACTTTTGCCGCTGCTACTCGAAATCTTGAGAAATCGAATTTTTAATAAAATCAAAACTTATGAGAAGATTGTCCACGTTAGTCCTTAGTTTGGGATTAGCCTATGGCGCTATTGGTCAAGCCAACATCAAATTTCAGGAATATGACCTGGATAACGGCCTCCACGTAATTTTACATGAAGATCACTCCACTCCTATTGCTGTGGTTTCTGTTCTTTATCATGTAGGTTCAAAAAACGAAAAACCAGGCCGCACAGGCTTTGCTCACTTTTTTGAGCACCTAATGTTTGAAGGTTCTCCTAATATTGAAAGAGGAGAATACATGAAAATAGTTCAGGCAAATGGTGGTGCGCTAAACGCCAACACATCTTTTGACCGTACTTTTTATTACGAGCTTCTTCCATCTAATCAGCTAGAGCTAGGCCTATGGCTAGAGAGTGAGCGTATGTATCAGGCTACTGTAGATCAAACTGGAGTAGACACACAGCGCGAAGTAGTAAAGGAGGAAAAGCGTATGCGTGTAGATAATCGCCCTTATGGCTCGTTTATAGAAAACATGTTTAAAGCTGCTTATCCTAATCACCCGTACGAAATTGTTCCTATTGGTACTATGGCCGATTTGAACGCTGCTAAGATTGAAGATTTCGCAGATTTTTACGAAACTTTTTATGTTCCTAATAATGCTACCCTAAGTATTGCTGGTGACATTGATATTGATGCTACCAAGGCGATGATAGAAAAGTACTTTGGAACCATTGCAAGAGGAACCAACGAAATTCCTCGTCCTACCAACCCAGTAGAATTGATGACAAAAGAAGTAATTGATACGGTATATGACAACATTCAGTTGCCAGCCGCTTTTTTAGGTTATAAAATACCAAAGCAAGGTAGCGAAGATACTTATGCCCTTGATATGGTAACCACTTTGCTATCTGATGGTCAGAGTTCAAGATTTTACAAGAAATTGGTAGACGAAGACCAATTGGGCGTAGCTGTTCAAGCCTTTCCTTATGGTCTTGAGCTGGGTGGATTATTTATCACACTTGGTATAGCCAATATGGGTGTAGATGCGGCTGATTTAGTAGCAGGTATTGATGCTGAAATAGCTAAAGTGAGAGACAACTTGATTTCTGAAAAAGAATACCAAAAGGTGCAAAACCAATTGGAAAGCTCTTTCATAAGCCAAAACTCAACTATGG
>JAUICR010000197.1 GCA_030427785.1 Bacteroidia bacterium
AGCAGGTTTTTGATGGGACGAGCTGCGCTACTTCACATGAACAAGTAGCCGAACTAAAATATACCGAAGCCGTATGTATGGAGGCAATGCGCCTGAAGCCTGTGACGCCAAACTTATACATGCAAGCCAAAGAAGATGCGGTGATTCAGGATTTGGCAATAAAAAAAGGTACCACTATAATGATGCAGAACAAGGTGGGACAAACGGATGAAACTCACTTTACGAATGCCGAAAAATTTATTCCCGAAAGATGGATAGCCAATGGCTGCCCACATCACACGGCACATTCACCTCAAATGATGCGTGCTTTTGGTGCTGGCCCACGCTTTTGCCCAGGGCGCAATCTTGCCATTCAGGAAATGAAAATGGCCATTTCTATGATCTGCAAAAACTTTGATTTGGAGCTTGCCGTAAAACCTGAAGATGTAAAAGAGATTTTTACGTTTACGATGTTTCCGGAGGATTTGGTGGTAAAGTTGGGAGAACACGGTTGAAGTTACGATCTAGCAAAATCTATTAAAAGTTGGTAATTCCCTTTATCCGCCTCTTTTACTGCTCGAAGGTAAATCTCTCTAATCCGGCTTTCTTTGGAAAGATTAGCAGCACCCCATGAAAACACTGAACGTTTATACAATTTTTCTACAATAATATCTGCCATTAATCGGCTATGGCGACCGTTGCCATTAGAAAAACAATGGACATTGACAATACGGTGCTTAAAGCGAATAGCAATTTCATCAGCCTCATAGGTTTCATTCTGTACCCAAAAGAGAGCATCTTCCAGTAGCGTTTTTAAGGCTACCGGAATTTGCCATTTATCAATACCTAAATTTTTATCCGACTTCCTGAATTGCCCAGCCCATTTCCATATCTCGCCATACATGCGCTCATGAAGAGATTTTACAAACCTCTCAGAGAAAATAGTTTCAGCCTTTAAAGAGCGACCCAATATCCATTGGATCGCTTCTTCAATGTTCTGTTGTTCAAATTCATCCAACTCGCCTTTGTTAGCAACTGAAGGAATTAATAAGCCCTCCTTTTCCTCCTCATCCAAAGGTGTCTGCCCATCGCTATAGTCCAGATTTAATCCCAAAGCACTTTGGGCATTTCGCGTTTCAATTCATCCGCTCTTTCATCAATGGCCTTTTTGATGCGCTCTTTAGAATTCTCCTGGTCTTCCAACTTCATCGTGTTGGAAGTTCTCGACACAATTTGAATAGCCAGTTCACGGGCTTTTCTATCAATTAAATTTTCCAGTGAACCATCCTTTGGAATCAAACCATACACCAGTTCCATATCTAAGGCATTAGCTGCTTGCCGCAAAGAATTTAGGGTAATAGAGCCATCTTGTTCGCGCTGCTCGATAGTACTGACAGCTTGCTTAGAAATTGAAAGTTTATAGCCAAGCTGTTGAAGTGTAATACCAAGGGTCTTCCGTATAGTCTTTACCCAGCCAATAGTTGGTGTAGCTACATCTTGTAAGGAAGAATATTTTTTGAGCTTAGGCTCAAGCTGTTGTATTTGCAGTCTTTGCTTTTTCACTTTTGTCAATTTATAGATTGACTAATACTTTACAAAAGTAAAGGTATTAGTTGACTTATTAAAATAAAAAGTCAACTAATAAATTGACATACTGAAATGTTTTAGCGAGGAAATCAACGCTATACTATCCTGTAGCCGTGAAGAAGGAGTATTAAAGAAAGTGAAACCTAAGCGGCATCATGTTTTAAGGCCTTAATCTCTTTGAGTTCATCGGCTTTTCGAGTAGCTCCTTCTTCCAGATCATAATCATCTTGAAGCCCTAACCAAAACTTAGCACTGGTTCCAAAGAACTTTGAAAAACGCAAGGCTGTATCAGCCGTAATTCTGCGGTTTCCTTTAATGATTTCGCTAATTCTAGTTTGAGGAATAAAGGTTTCCTTAGAAAGTCGGTAAGCCGAGATTTCCATCGGTTCCAAAAATTCTTCTTTTAAAATTTCTCCTGGGTGTATGTTTTTTAATTCTGCCATGATTAATGATAATCTACAATTTGTACTTCTTGCGCATTGTCACCTTTCCATTCAAAAACAATACGCCACTGCTTATTTACGCGGATACTATAAAATCCTTCCAGATTTCCTGTCAACTTCTCCAGGCGGTTTGCAGGAGGTATTCTTAAGTCGTTGATATTTTGCGCACTATTAATCATCCTGAGTTTCCGCCTTGCTACATTCTGAATTTCCGTAGGAAGCTTTCTAGATCGAGCTCCATTCCAGATTTTTTCTGTTTCAGCATCTCCAAAAGACTTAATCATCTAGAATCCTGTTTCGCGTTACTAACGTCAAAGGTAAGTAAAAAATTTCCTAAGCGTTTAACAGGGGAAACCTCACCCTAATGTCGATTATCGCAAAGTATCAAAATTGGAGGATCATTACCAGCAAATCGGATAATAGGGCAACCAAAAGAATATCCTAAAAAGCCATAGATGATAGGTGGTTTATCTTTAAAAATAGCCCCTGTCCACTGATGGATGTCCAATTCTTTGTTTTCAGCTGTACCTAAAGGTAGAGTATGCTTGCTTTCTGAGCCTTCAAAAATGTGATTGAAAACCACTTTACTTTCATTGTTGTCAATAACAATGAGGTGATATGCGTACGGAGTAGATGATCGCATATTTGCCAGCATATAATATTCAAAGTGGGCGTATGAAAAAGAAAATACTTTTAGATTTTCGGTGTTTCTGAACTTTTCCCTGATGGTCGAAGGCACAAAACTCTGACTGAGGACTTCTACCAGTAAAAGGCTGTCCACCACTTCCCACAGAATAGGTTGCACTCTTCCTGTTTGAAAAGGGCTTTGCGAACCTATAAAGGCAAAAGTCTCGCCCTCTAGCTCGTACCCCATACCTACATCAAATCCTACTTCATAATCGTAATCACTCAAATAGGGGTCATCTTTTTGAGCATAACCATTCAACCTTGCAAAGCCTCTTATTTCAGCAACAGCAAACTTACATATCGAATCCTCATCCAAATTATACAGAAATAAGGTGTCTTCATTTGAAATTCCCGTGTTTCGGAGGAGCGCGTGCTTATTTTTATCTTTAAGCCAAAAAACATCTTCTCCAATATCTTCTTTTGATACAATTGGCAGCGAATCAGCTCCATTATATTTAATAAATCCCTCGGATGTGTTCACAAAGCCCACGCCTTCTTTGCTTGAATAGGGCCCGTAATAAATTTTGACATCGGAAAACGTATATGATGGAGAGATTAAAGAATCAAAGGCATATACCGTGTCAGAGTTCAACTCGATGGCAACCCACTGGCCTCTATCATTTTCACTACCTTTTACAATCGTATCACCAATTCCACCATTAGGGATTACCTTAAGCCGGGTGTTTAGGGGTAATTGACCTAACACCTTGCCATTAGGTGATTCACTGTAGTTAATACCTGATTTGAATCTTACCCAGTAGTAATCATATTTCGGTTCAGGAACCTGTTTTTCCCCGGCAGGTGGGGCAGCCATCGTATCTGACTTTTCCACTTCACTTTCTTCTAAAACTTTAGTTTCAGACGGGGCATCACAAGCAGTTAAAACCGCTATTATTAAGATCACAAAATTCAAACCTATCTTCACGATTCTCTGAGTCAATTGATAAAAGTAAGTGCTAATATACTTACTCACTTAGATGATAGTAAATCGGCTTGTTACCTCCTACACCAACCCACTCAAATCCTCATCTACAATCTCAGGAAGTGTAATTTTCAACCCTGGCGTTCTTTCCATTTCACGCTTTATGGCAAACATAGCCGGTTCGTTACGAGCCCAACTTCTGCGGGCAATACCGTTGTTTACATCGTAAAGGAGCATGTTTTCCAATCTACGGTCAGCATCGGCTGTACCGTCAAGCAGCATTCCAAAACCACCGTTTATTACCTCGCCCCAGCCCACACCACCACCATTGTGAATACTCACCCAGGTAGCGCCTCTAAAGCTATCGCCAATCACATTCTGTATGGCCATGTCAGCGGTAAATTGTGAACCGTCATATATATTGGAAGTTTCGCGGTAAGGTGAATCGGTACCACTCACATCGTGGTGATCTCTACCCAAAACTACTGGTCCAATCTTTCCTTCTTTAATGGCTTTGTTAAATGCTGAAGCAATTTTGATCCGTCCTTCGCTATCTGCGTAAAGAATACGCGCTTGCGAACCCACTACCATTTTGTTTTCACCTGCAGCTTTTATCCAACGGATATTATCTTCCATCTGCTGGCTAATTTCACTCGGTGCCGTAGCAGCTATTTGACTCAGCACATCGGAAGCCAACTGATCCGTAAAGGCTAAATCTTCTGGCTTTCCCGAAGTACACACCCAGCGGAATGGCCCAAATCCGTAATCAAAACACATAGGCCCCATAATATCCTGCACATAGCTTGGGTATTTAAACTCACGTCCTATAGTAGGATTAGGGTTCATCACGTTAGCTCCAGCACGGCTCGCTTCTAATAGAAAAGCATTTCCATAATCAAAAAAGTAGGTGCCTTTTGCCGTGTGTTTGTTGATGGCATTGATTTGTCTTCGCAAAGATTCCTGCACTTTTTCTTTAAACACCTCGGGATTGTCAACCATCAATGCATTGGATGCTTCAAAAGAAAGTCCAACAGGATAATAGCCACCCGCCCAGGGATTGTGCAATGAGGTTTGGTCTGATCCCAATTGGATAAAAATGTCTTCTTCGTAAAAGCGTTCCCAAACGTCCACCACATTGCCGATGTAGGCCAAGGAAACAACTTCTTTATTTTCCACGGCTTCTTTGGTTCGGACGACCAACAGGTCCAAATCCGCCAACAATTCATCCACCCAACCTTGATCATGGCGTTTTTTTGCAGCTTCGGGATTTACTTCGGCACAAATACTGATGCAGCCTGCAATATTCCCTGCTTTGGGTTGTGCGCCGCTCATACCGCCCAAACCAGCGGTCAAAAATATTTTTCCTTCGGGGGATTCGTTTTTCTGCAATACTTTCCGGAAAGCATTCATGACGGTGATAGCTGTTCCATGAACAATGCCTTGCGGGCCGATGTACATATAAGAACCTGCCGTCATTTGTCCATACTGCGTCACACCCAATGCATTGAAACGTTCCCAATCGTCAGGTTTGGAGTAGTTGGGAATCATCATCCCATTGGTGACAACCACTCTGGGCGCTTCTTTGGAGGATGGAAAAAGTCCCATCGGATGCCCAGAGTATATGTTCAAGGTCTGTTCCTCGGTCATTTCAGCCAAATATTTCATGGTGAGTAGGTACTGTGCCCAGTTTTGGAAAACCGCTCCATTGCCTCCGTAGGTGATGAGTTCCTCGGGATGTTGTGCCACAGCAGGGTCCAAATTATTTTGAATCATGAGCATTATGGAAGCGGCTTGATGTGTTTTCGCTGGATATTCCGAAATGGGCCGTGCATGCATTTTATAATTGGGCTTGAACCGATGCATGTAGATACGACCGTAGGTTTTTAGCTCCTCCGCAAATTCAGGGGCGAGCTCTTTGTGCCAAGCTTCGGGAAAATAACGTAGCGCATTTTGTACGGCCAGTTTTTTCTCCTCTTTGGAGAGGATATCTTTCCGTTTTGGAGCTGGATTCCCGTTTTTGGGATAGGCTTTGGTGGCAGGTAACTCCGAAGGGATGCCTTGAAGAATTTGTGATTTGAAATGATTTTTTTTCATCAGTAATAAAAATGATTTGTCATTCCTGCGAAAGCAGGAATCCAAAATAGGGTAGTGGATTCCGCATCTCGCTTCGACTGCGCTCAGCAACCGTGCGGAATGACAAAGTTACTTGCAAACATTGATTCCTTTTTTCCATACTTCACTAGGCTTTAATTGCCCTTGGTGGTATGTGATTTCTTGATAGTTGTTCGTAGGGAAAACCACAAAATCGGCCTGTGCACCCGGTTCGAGTTTCCCTCGTTCCGCCATTCGTAATGCCGCGGCTGCCCTAAAAGTGATTCCTGCCAAAACCTCGGTGTTCGACAATTTTTCAAAGGTGCCCAAAATACTGGCTTGGGTGAGCAAATCGCCCATGGGAGCAGAACCTGGATTGTGGTCACTGGCAATGGACAGAGCGCCATCTTCATCCAAAATTTTACGGGCAGGGGTGTAGGCACATCCCAAACCCAGGGATGCTCCTGGCAAAGCTGTGGCAATGGTGTTGCTCTTGGCCAACAATTGGATTTCCTTTTCGGAGCTCGCTTCCAAGTGGTCGGCACTTACCGCATTAAAATCTACGGCTACTTGACTCCCTCCCGTGGTAAATTGGTCAGCATGTACGGTAATGTCAAATCCCATTTCCTTGGCTTTTTGAAAATAGGGTTTGATTTCCTCTGGTGAAAAAGCGCTTTCCTCTACAAAGGCATCTACTCGATTGGCTAAGTTTTCAGCTTTGATAATAGGGAATAATTCATGAATGATAACGTCCAAATAATCCTTATCCTGATGCCAATCTTTGGGTTTCATGTGGGCTGCCAAACAAGTCGGGACCAAAGAGGCGTTAGTGGTTGCATTGGCCTGTTGGATAGCGCGCAGCATTTTCAATTCTTCATCCAAGGAAAGACCGTAACC
>JAUICR010000359.1 GCA_030427785.1 Bacteroidia bacterium
CTTGAAAAATCACTACACCGAATAGATACTTGGCTAACCAAAGATGTAGCCAGGGCGATTGTGCGCATCCCCACTCTGGACTTGTTTAGTAGCATGAACCGGGCAAATGAACGCATAGCCAAGCATCCAAAACTCGTACAGTTATTTAATCGCTTTGCGACATATAATGGCTCTAATCCATACAAAGCACCAGGCTTACTTAATATCATTCCGCACTTCGAACACCATATCGGGGCCTATTTCCCGAAAGGAGGCATGCATGCCATCACCGAAAGTATCTATGAGCTGGCGAAACGCAAAGGGGTAAAATTTCTATTTGAAGCTACCGTAGACCAAATTGTGGTGGAAAACAGAAAAGCCAAAAGCTTGGTTGTCAGAGGTCAAAAACATGACTTTGACCGCATTATCTGCAATATGGACATCTTCCATGCCTAGCGGCAGTTGTTGCCCGACCAAAACGCACCTGAGCGAATACTAAAACAACCGAAGTCTACTTCTGCGCTTATTTTTTATTGGGGTATTCGACAAAGTTTCTCGGAACTGGGCGTGCACAATATCTTTTTTAGTGAAGATTATCGACGAGAGTTTGCAGAAATGGAAGCAGGGAAAGTGTTTGACGATCCCACCGTATACATCAATATTACCTCTAAACGTGAGCCATCGGATGCGCCAGCGGGTGGAGAAAACTGGTTTGTTATGATTAATGTGCCTCCAAATACTGGGCAAAACTGGGAGGAAGTGATTCCGGAAGTACGCAAAAATACCCTAAAAAAATTAAGCCGGATGCTCAAAGTAGATGTTGAACATTTGATTGAGTCTGAGGAGATTCTTGATCCGGTGCGTATTGAATCAAAAACAGCCTCTCATCTTGGTGCTTTATACGGCACTAGTTCAAATAATCGGATGGCAGCATTTTTGAGGCACCCAAATTTTTCGAATCGCATTCAGGACTTGTATTTCTGTGGGGGAAGTGTGCATCCTGGTGGTGGTATACCGCTGTGCCTGTTGAGTGCTAAAATCATAGACGAGATTACGGATTAAAAGAAAGGCCTAAATGCGGTACATTCAGGCCTATTCCAAATCAGGCTTACACTATAAAACTTGTTTACCGCATTACCAAATGGCTAAGAGCGGCAAATTTTCTATTGTAATTGGGATATGTTATAATGGGAGTATGCCTATTATATTGACGTTGATGTTCAGGTCTACCCCTGCATCTACTTTAATCAAATTCAGGTTGAGGCCGAGGTTGCCCAGCAAGCTCAATTCAAGCTCTCCTTGTAATTCCATCTGGCCATCGTTGTCCATATCATCATAGCCAAAGAAGTGCAATTCGTAATCACCTGCTTCCAGAAAAGCAAGGGTGTAATTGCCTTGGCTATCCACCACGGCACTACTTACTGCATTTTTGAACAT
>JAUICR010000198.1 GCA_030427785.1 Bacteroidia bacterium
TACTGAATCGTGATAAGATCCTATTCCCCAATCATAAAATACAATTTGCTTGATCCCATCAGCGCTCATGTGTGAAACTCCTCTGGCAAATTTGAGTACGTTGGTTGGATAGTCTTTTTCTTTGGCGTTCAGTCTTTCGGGGCGATTCCAGGTGCCATCTGCGCAGATGATAATTCGTTTCATTGAGGTCAAAGATTACTGAAAATAGTGATGGTTTAAAATTAACTAATAATGTGTGGTCTTTTGACAAACAAAAAATGCCTCTGAATTTCAGAGGCATTTTTACTATACATTGTGCTGGTAGGTTTAAATCTTTTTCACCCTTACAGCATTCATTCCTTTCATTCCTTTTTCTAGTTCAAAGCTCACTTGGTTTCCCTCTACCACATCATCTAGCAGGCCATTTACATGAACAAAGAATTTTTCTTGTGTATCCAAATCCTTAATAAAACCGTATCCTTTAGAGTCATTGAAAAACTCAATTCTTCCTTTACGCACCGGATCAGGCTCATCGCCTTCCTCCTTTTTAGGAATACCAATAATGATGCTTTCAGCATCTACTTCCACTTTGTTTTTTGGATCTGGTGGTGTATCAGTCAATTGACCGTTTTCATCCACATACGAAATCATATTCTCAAAGCCACTCCCCTTTAGGTTATTTGCTTTACGCTCTTCTTTCTTTGCTTCTTTTTCTTTACGCTTCTGCATGCGTTTCTTTTCGCGTTCTTTCTTCCCAAAGGTTTCTTGTGCTCTCGCCATATGAATCTCAATATTTAAATTACTGCCTCTTATGAGGGCTTTTGCTGTAAAGCTACGTCAAATGTTTTGACCTTGAAATTTTGTTTCACAGCTCTATAGAGGATTTGGCAAAGGTCTGTTTTTCAAATGGATTTCTATCGATTCACAAATAATAAGTGTTAAAAGCTACTTAGCCAATGTTTTAACCCTGGTATTCTTAGTTCTCAATAATTAGAGATTTCCTCAAATATCCTTGTTTAGTTTTGATTTCGATGGTGTAAAAGCCATTTGATAACCCCGTAAGATCTACCTTTTGCTCACCTTTTTCATCTTTTGAAAATAGATTGTTTTGTAATACCTCTTTTCCGGTGCTGTTATATAGGATCACTGTTTCTATTTCAAGGTCAGTATCTGAAAGCTGTATTGTAAGACTTGTTGTGGCTGGATTAGGAAACAAACTGAAATCATCCAAATTTAACTCTTGCAAGCCAATTTGATTCAAACGAAACTTTCTGATATTTGGATCATTACATTCATTATATACTGTAAGAGTTACCATATAGGTCAAGCTAGGTGTAATATATAAGTGTGTAGGCGTTAATGTAGAGTTGTTAGTATTTCCATCTCCAAAGTCCCAATTAAAACTTTGAACATTGGTAGAAGCGGTACCGTCAAAGTCAATGGTCATTCCTGCAGAAGTGGTTCCTATTAAAGTATAGGTCCAACTAGCATTGGCATCTTCACAAACCAAAACCGAATCTGAAATCGTTAAGCTATCACCACAAAGATTAGTACAAACTAGAGTTACATAATAAGTTCCACCCTGATTATAGGTATGGCCAGTAGTAGAACCTTGGGCTGAGTTTCCATCACCAAAACTCCAATAGTAACTGGTTACTCCAATGCTATTACTTGCGTCAAAATATACTGAGTCTGATACAAGTGTACTGGTAAAAGATGACTGGAGGGAATCACATACGGTAATAACCTGAGTGGCGGTATCGCTTCCTCCACAAAGGCTATGAGCAACTAGTACCACGCTATAAGTGCCAGCCGAACTATAAGTGTGTGAAGGATTTGCCGAAGTAGATTTGGGACTTCCATCTCCAAAGTCCCACTCAAACGTAGAGCCATTAGATCCTGAAGAACTAAAACTGCTAGATAGCAATGAGCTATTATGATTGAATACGGCTAGAGCAGAACCAACAGGTGGTGAATAAAAAGTAAGTGTATCTGCATTGGCTAAGAGTTCTTTGCCGCATTGCGACAGCACTACATTTCCATCGGTACCATTTGTGGCAAAAACCGTAAGCGTGTCGTTGCCTGGAAATGTTTGGGAAAAACTCAAAACAATTATAGTATCAGATTTGACACTAGCAGACACTACCGATAAGCTTCCTGTTTTTTTTGAGCTTACTGTAAACTCAGAACCATTAGCAGTAATACTGGTTGATGCAATTTTTCTTGTCATTGCTAATTCCAAAACGGTGTCTGTACAGTCTAAAGAATCTGGTGATGGTATCGGTAAATGAACCATATCAAAAGGGCTGCTGTTGCAACCTGAGGAACCAACCAGCGTTAAAGAAAATTGTCCCCCTCCAACCAGTGCACGCTGTTGAGTGGCTGTGTCTAGGCGATATTCTGCGAAATTGATAGTTACAACAAAAGAACCCGCTTGATGAACTTGCGTTTGAACTGAACCCGTTTGTGGATTTACCACAAATCCAGTTAGTGATGCTGTCTGGTTTCCTAAGGAAAACCCTGAAGCGTATGTTAAAGTGCTTGATGTACTTACCTGGGGAGTCCCGGCACCAAAGTGAAGGCTATCACCATCAAGTTCAGAAAACTGAAATAAGTTTAAAGGTTTGCTCAAACATACAGCTTGTACTATTTCGTTAATGGGTAATGTTGGAGATGAGTTTGGTCCTAACGTATTGTTTAGTTTGATTTCGAAATAGCTACTCGAAAAACTGGGAAGTAAATTGATGGCGTAGTTAAACCTTCCTAGTGTTGAGACCGTAAACTTAAAATTGAGACAGGTACCGGGTAGAGTAATGGTATCACGATAAACGACCAGTCCAAAATTGTTTTGAATGCTTGAAGTGGTACTACAGTAGTCTGCACCAATGAGAGGTAGAAAATTCCCTCCCGGTTGGCTTACTAGAGGTAAGGAGTGTGTAGTGTTACTATAGCATGAGCTACTTTGAGTAATATTAGCTACGGATGGCGGTGGTAGAGATATTCCTGATCTGTCAAACATCATATAAGCCGTAAGGACATATTCCAAAGGATTATTGTTTACAGAAGCTACACTTTGGTAGGTTAAAATCACACCACCCAGCTCATGACCGGCAAAGCTTGAAAATGTGGAAAAAATGAATAAAATTAGAAGTCGAAGGCGTGTCATGGTTATAAGTGTTATTGTATCAAATTTATAGGTATGCTATTACTTTTCCGCTAGTAAACTATTCAAACCACATTTTTGATGTTTTAACGAAACCATCCTTCCATTAACGGTTGATTTGTGTATTGTTTTTGACTTATATTGCCTTTTATATTTCTAATTAGGAAATTGAGTCTTTAACTAATCACTTGTAATTACGAATTATCCATGTTTAAACATTTAGCAAAAGATCTACCTGCCGGGTTGGTTGTTTTTTTAGTAGCAGTGCCGCTTTGTTTGGGAATCGCTTTAGCCTCAGGAGCTCCGCTGTTCTCAGGAATTATTGCGGGAATTGTTGGTGGGATTTTAGTTGGTTTTATCAGTGGGTCAAAAATCGGTGTAAGTGGCCCTGCTGCCGGACTTGCTGTGATTGTATACGATGCAATAAGACAACTTGGAACTAATTCAGAAGGAGTTTTTAGTATGGAAGTTGGCTTTCCTCTTTTTCTTTCAGCGGTTGTGGTAGCTGGCTTCATTCAAATGTTATTGGCATTTGGAAGGGCTGGAATCATTGGATATTTCTTTCCTAATTCAGTAATCAGTGGGATGTTATCTGCAATTGGAATTATCATTATTTTAAAGCAAATACCACATGCACTTGGCCATGATGTAATTGCCGAAGGATTTGATGGCTTTAACCAAGCAGATGGAGAAAATACTTTTACTGAATTATGGGTGGCAATGCAGGATATAAACCCCGTTGCTGTAATCATTACCCTTATCAGTTTGCTCATTCTTATACTTTGGGAACAAAAGTTTATGAAGAATATCAAAGTATTTCAGTTAATCCAGGGCCCTTTGGTAGTAGTAGTTTTAGGGATAATTTTAGGTAAGTTTCTAACTGGTTTTGATGGATTTACTCTAAGTGGTGACGAGATGGTGGCTATACCTTTGGCTTCGGAAGAAGGTGGTTTTTTAAACTTATTTCCCTCGCCTGACTTTAGTCAGGTGTTTAGCTTACCTATATTAACCATTGGTTTTACGATAGCTATTGTGGCAAGCCTGGAAACCCTGCTATGTGTAGAAGCTACAGATAAATTAGATCCTGATAAGAATGTAACCCCTACTAATAGGGAGCTAATTGCCCAGGGTGCTGGAAATGTTGTCTCAGGATTTATTGGAGGATTGCCTATTACACAGGTAATTGTAAGAAGTAGCGCCAACATACAAAGTGGTGGAAAAACTAAACTATCAACTATTATCCATGGGCTTCTAATTTTGATTAGCGTTATGCTTTTACCGGATGTTTTAAACCTGATTCCATTATCAAGTTTGGCCGCTATACTGCTTCTTGTTGGTTATAAGCTTGCAAAGCCTTCTCTCTTCAAAGAAATGGCTTCAAAAGGTAAACAGCAGTTTGTGCCATTTGCCATTACCATTGTTAGTATTGTATTTACTGATTTATTAATTGGTATTGGGATAGGTTTAGCGGTAGGTATATTTATGATTTTGTTCAAAAACTACAGTACCCCCTTTAGTTTTAAAAGTAAAAACGCGGATAATAAGGTGATTATTAGCCTTTCAGAAAATGTCACTTTCCTAAATAAAGCGGCAATAAAACAAGCTTTAAATACAATTCCTGAAGGAAGTGAGGTTTGGATTGATGCATCAAAATCCTCTTATATTCACCCAGATGTGATTGAAATAATAGAGGATTTTAGAGTTCACTCATTAAGTACAGGAACCACTGTGACAATTGAAGGTTCTTTTGATGAAGATATGCAAAACCATTTGGTCAACTTTGAGAAAGAAGTAGGAAATGGTGATGCTGGAAAGCAGTCCTATATTGCATCTATTTGGAAAAACTAAGTGTGCTGAAGTTGTCTCATCCCTTCACCTACAGCCATAGCTACTGCGTTGGATAAATTGAAACTTCTGATTTTCCCGGGAAATGGAATGGTCACTTGGGTTTCTGAATATTCTAATAATAAGCTTTCAGGTAACCCAGTGCTTTCTTTCCCAAAAATGAGCCAATCGCCATCTTGAAATTCTATGTCTGTATAGCTTTTTGAAGGTTTGCTGCTAAACAGGAACATTCTTTTTGTATCTGAAATATGCTTTAATAATTCATCAAATGACTCGTGAATAGATAAATTAAGATCAGGCCAATAATCAAGTCCAGCACGTTTTACACGCTTATCATCTATCTCAAAACCCAAAGGTTTTATCAAGTGTAAATGGCAGTCGCTACCAACACACAACCTACCCACACTACCAGTATTATTTGGTATTTCCGGATTTACAAGTACTATGTTAAACATGGTATTCATGCTTTGGTCAACAGTATTAAACTATGCTGAAATTTATGGTAACTATTGTATAGCAAAACACTATTAATCCGCCTTGGGGAGGAATCAGCAGTTATGCTTTCAGGAATTTTCTGAACATGCATAATATAATTAGCTAGCCATAAACCAAAGGAGCCCGCAGTGGGGTAATCACCACACATCTGCTTGTAATATACAGGTGATCGATCTTCAAATTGAGATTCAAAATTCTGATAAAATAAATCTTCCCTCACATCCCCATTTTTACCACTAATAATCACATCAGGGTATATGTCTTTTGAATCGCAATAACTTTTGAAATTTTCAATCTGGTTTGTATGATCAATTGGGTCATCACTATACCAAGTTTTGATTTTTACAATTTTGGAGGTAGCTCCCTCCTTTTCATCAGAAACCAAAAACATCGCGGCCCCCTCTCCTGGAATAGTTCCAATCTCTTTGTGGCTATACAATTCGGCAGTACTACCACTTGGTATTCGGTTCCATCCAGCGAGGTTATCAATGTTGTTATTGTATGTTGCCATATCATCCAAACCACCCACCAGGTAGTGCCTGCCAGGAAAACTCGTCAATTGTAGTTGAGCGTCTATCAAAGCCATTTCGAAGGCTAATCCCTCATGTACATGTGTATTATTATACCCGAAGTTTTGGGTAGCCAACCCGATGGATGACGCAATGGCATTGGAAGTACTTTGAACAAAATTTCCAGGAGTGAGAACCCCTTCATTATAATCCGTGATTTGTTTTAAAAAGAGTACACAATGTTCCATTCCCCCATTCCCGGTTCCTATAATTATTCCATTAGGTTTCGTATCCGTTTGCTCTAAAATATCAAGTGCGGTTCCCAATCCCATTCGCACCACTTTTCCCATCCTCCTTAACTCTCTGGGAGGGATTGCAGGATATTTTGGTTCGATTGCGCTAATACCATTTTTATACCAGATAAGTTCATCGAGAATTGGTTCGCCAAACGTATGCTGTGGAGAAATACATGAGCTATGGTGAATATATAAACTCATGGTTTACTAAAAATTAAAGATGTGCAGTTTCCTCCAAAACCAAA